>JBCCHH010000129.1:0-5448 GCA_039028855.1 Pseudomonadota bacterium
CGGCCTCGGCGCCTTCCAGGCGCGCGCTCTGCGGGCTAAAGACTTGCCCGAGCAGCAGCCCGACAATGTCCATTACAAGATTACGCAACGCAATCGCTTTGCCGGCAAGAACCTCGTGATTCTAGGCGGCGGCGATTCGGCACTCGACTGGACGCTCGACCTGGCCGAGATTGCGCAATCGATTACGCTCGTGCATCGCCGTCACGAATACCGAGCGCAGCCAGCTTCGGTGGCCAAAATGCAGGCGCTGGCCGAGGCCGGCAAGGTCAGGCCCGTGCAAGGCGCCGTCACCCAGGCCGTCATGGGCGGCAAACATTGTATTGATGCACTCAATATCATCGACCTCGAGCGCGAAACGCATACGATTACCGGCGATGAGTTTCTCGTATTCTGGGGATTGGCACCTAGCCTCGGGCCGATTGCCGACTGGTCGCTGGAAATCGAGAAAAAGCAGATTCCGGTCGATACCGAGAAATTCCAGACCTCCATTCCCGGCGTGTTCGCGATCGGCGATATCAACACCTACCCAGGCAAGAAGAAGCTGATTCTATCGGGTTTTCATGAAGCTGCACTGGCTGCATTCGGCGTGCAGAAGCATCTGAACCCGGAAGCACGTCAGTTTCTGCAGTACACCACGACCAGCCCGGTGATGCATCAGCGGCTGGGTGTAGAAACACCAGGCAAGAAACCGTAAACACATGATCGGTTTTATTCGCCGTCGCCGGCTGCAAAAGCGCATGAAAGAACTGGCACCGAGTGATGCCGAATTTCAACACGTGGTAAATACATTTGCCTGCCTGCGCGTGCTCAGCAAGGATGAAGTCAAGCGCCTGCGCAAGCGCAGCGTCGAAATACTCGCGCGCATGGAATTTCTCGGCGCCAAAGACTACGAACCCGACTACCGCGCCTGCCTTACCGTATCGGCCTTATCGGCATTGCCGTTGCTCAACCGCAAGCTGCACTGGCTGCGCGACTTCCACACGATTATTCTGTACGAGGAAACCTACTCGGCCGAATTCACCAAGGTCGACGAGAATGGCATCGTCCACCGCGGCGTGCACAAACGCGCAGGCGAAGCCTGGCATCGCGGGCCGATGGTGCTGGCGATGAGCGATGTGATGCGCTCGGGCCAGGGTCAAGGCTTCAATGTGGTCGTGCATGAACTGGTTCATCACATCGACTACCTCAACCGCGACCCCGACGGCTTCCCGCCCTTACCCCACGGCATGTCGAGCAGCGCCTGGGCCAAGCACTTCTCGGCCGGTTATACGCTGTTACAGCATCAGCTCGAACATCAGCAAAAGCCCTGGCTCGATCCCTACGGCGCGACCAACCCGGCCGAGTTTTTCGCCGTTTGCTGCGAGTTTTTCTTTGATGTACCAATCTATCTGCGGCAGCAGCAACCGAAGATCTATCAACTGCTGAGTGAGTTTTTTGACCAGCATCCGGCGGCACGGATTTGATAGTTGATATTGGTTTTATGCTAACGGCAGTTTGGCCACTCTGCTGACCTGGCAGATGATACTAATCTCGGATTTCTTAACATCAAAGGCTGTTTCACTTCTCGCCTTCGGCGGTTGATGATTAGGCTTTTTGTTCATTGAAGTCAAAGGCGTTTCGCCGCTTGCTGCACAAGCTGATGCGAGTAACCGCTTGTGATGACAATCGGTGTCTTGCGACAAAAAGTAACCAAAAACCGCGCTTTAACACCGCCAGCGGGAGTACCTTCTGAGCGATCGAAGTGGAAGTCGTTCGTTTCCTTCGCTTAAGTTTTCCGGAGGTTTGAGTTCCTTCGGCTGAGAACAGTGGCTCGTATGCTTAGCTTCAATGTGTGTTGGGACGCACAAGCGGATGGTTTTGACTTTGACGTGTATGAGCCTAGTAGCCTCCGAGAAGCAGACGCTTTGCTGGATGAAGGCCAAAGGTGTCTGAATGCAGCGAGTTCTTTGGCCCCCAGCAAAGCTGGCGGCGCAATCGTTTTTGATTTTTAATCCAAAATAACCTAAATAAAATCAATTGCTTGTCGCAGCCAAGCGGCGAAATGGTTTTGAAGTAAAGCGAAACGCAGTTGACTTTGTTTTTGCAACACTACTTCTGGTTACGAAACCGAAATCAGAGCCCATCGTCTGACAACAAAGAAGCGATCAGATGACGAACCCGCTACACTGAATTAGGCCATCATCAACAACTAGCGCCAATGCCAACCGCCGAAACCATGATGACTGACCCGCTAGCCATCGGCTGGTCGATCGGCTGGATGCTCAGCGTGACTGGCGCGCTGATTCTGGTTAGCGTATTGTTCAGTCGCCCGTCAGAAAAAATCGGCTTCCCGGCCGTGCTGCTGTTTCTCGGTATCGGACTTCTGGCCGGCAAGTTCCTGCCGCAAAGTTTTAGTAATTTCGACCTGGCCTTTCGCATCGGCACGGTCGCACTGGTTCTAATTCTGTTCGATGGCGGCCTCAACACGCCGTGGAAAACAGCCAAGGCACATATCATGCCGGCTTCGATTATGGCAACCTTCGGCGTAGCCGGTACCGCCTTGCTGGTAGCCGTCGCAGCCTATCTGTTGGGCTTACATTGGATTGAAGCACTGCTGGTAGGCGCGATTGTGTCTTCGACCGATGCGGCCGCAGTATTCTCGGCGCTGCGCGGCTCGGGCGTACAGTTGCGAAAGCGCGTTGGTGCGACGCTGGAGCTCGAATCCGGCTTGAACGATCCGATGGCCGTCATTCTTACGATTACTCTGGCCACCGCACTTCTACAAGGCACCATCGGCAGCATTCCGGCGCTGCTGCTGGATATCGTGCTACAGCTTTCGATTGGGGTGATCGCCGGCTTGACCATCGGCTGGCTGGGCCAGCGATTGCTGCACTACGTGCGCGTACCCGCCGCCGGTTTATATCCGGCGCTGACACTGGCGCTGGCCCTGCTCGCCTTTGGCTTGCCGTCATTGTTTATGGGCTCGGGATTTCTGGCCGTGTATATCGCGGCATTGATGCTTGGAAACCGTCGCCTGCCGTATCGGCCCGGTATTTTGCGCGTGCACGATGCGCTGGCCTGGCTCGGTCAGATCACAATGTTTCTGGTGCTGGGGCTGCTAGCCGTACCGGCCTTACTGGCCGATGTTGGCTGGCAGGGTTTGATTCTGGCATTAGTATTGGCGCTGATTGCCAGACCGCTAGTGGTTGCGCTATGCCTGCTGCCGTTTCGGTATGGGGCCGGTGAGACGGCCTTTATTTCGTGGGTCGGTTTGCGCGGTGCGGTACCAATCTTGCTGGCTAGTTATCCAGTCATGCTCGGTGTCGACGGCGCGCTGGAGATTTTTCACCTGGTGTTTTTTGTGGTTGTGGTCAACGCGCTGATTCCGGGCGCAACCATTCGCTGGGCGGTCAATCTGTTCAAGGTCGAGCGCGCCGGCATCGAGCGGCCGCCGCCGGTACTTGAAATCAATGCCATCGAAGACATGCCGGTGCGCATCATGTCGTTTTATATCGAGCCGGCGGCGCTGGTCGAGGGCATCTGCGCAAGCGACCTGCCGCTGCCCGAAGGCTCAGATTTTCTAGCGCTGGTGCGCAATGGCGAAGTACAGGCGGTAAAGAAAGATACGGTCTTCAAATCCCGTGACCATGTGCATCTGCTGATCAAGCCGGACAATGTGCGTTCGGTCGAACTACTGTTCGGCTTGCGTGAAGAGGACTAAATCACATCATCCTGCCAGGCACGTTCCGGCGCCAGCAGTCTGCCCATTTGATACAGCAGAGCTGCCGTCGCACCCCAGATACGGTGCACGGGATGCTGCAGTGTTAACAGGGGATACTCGCGGTTCTGGTAGGGAATCATTTCCAGGCTGAAGCAAGCGGGCTCGGTCACCTGACTCAGCGGCACGCAAAAGACTTCATCGACTTCGTTTTGATCAGGCGCAAACTCAACGGTTTGCTCAACCCAGCCGACTACAGCGGTCATGCGATAGCCGGTGATGGTGTCGTACCGCCCCAGCATGCCCAAGGGTTCGATGACGGTGCGCTGAATACCCGTTTCTTCCTCAGTCTCGCGCAGCGCGGTATCAACCACGCTATGGTCGCCCTGTTCTCGCGAACCGCCGGGAAAAGCAATCTGACCCGGGTGCTTGGCCAGATGGCGGGCACGTACGGTCAAAAGAATGTTGGGCTGCGGCTCAGTGAGTAACGCAATTAACACGGCAGCCGCGCGCTGGCGTTGGCGGCCCGGCCGGGCATAGCCGGCAATCGGTAAATCGGCAATCGGTGTGGCCAGGTCGTACAGGCTTTGCTGAATTCGCTTGCGCAGCCTTGCTGGGGCAGTCAGCACGGTAGAAACGGCCTTGAGTTAAGGCCTGGAAGAAGCGACCGGATACGAACCAAAACCTGCCAATCAGCCCGCGTCAAACAGACGTTCAGCGCGGGCCGGAAGTTCATCGATAATTTCGCGCCGTCGGCTGGCTGAAAGGTTCAACCAGCCGCCAATTTCTTCAGAGGTGCGGAAACAGCCAATGCAAAGGCCCTGATCGTCTAGCGTGCATAGTTGAATGCACGGCGACTCGATAGGCGTAAGCGCAATGGCCGGATCGCTCACAGGTCTTTAGCCTTCTTCTGCAGGCTCGGGTGCGCCGATCTGAACCAGGCGCAGGTCGAACTGCAGCGCTTCGTTCGGACCGATCAGCGGTGGATCGCCACGAACGCCAAAGGCCAGCTCAGGCGGCAAAAATACCTGCCACATGGCGCCTTCGCGCATCAGCGGCAGCACTTCCTGCCAGCCTTCGAGTACACCGTCGACCTGGAATACGGCCGGCACACCGCGCGCGAAGGAACTGTCGAATTCACGACCATCCATCTTCGAGCCGCGATAGTGCACAGTCACCGTGTCTTGCAGCGAAGGACGGGCACCGTCGCCCTCTTCGACTACGCGATACTGTACGCCGCTCGGCAGGGCGACAATGCCGTTCTTGCCGCGGTTCTCGGCCAGAAACGCATCGGCCTCAGCCTTGTTCGATTCGGCCAGTTGCTGGAATTGCTCCAGGCGCTCCTGACGCAGTTGTTCGTTAAATGCAGCCAGTACCTGTCGCATTTCTTCGACTGGCACTTGTGGGTCACGTTCGGCATTGGCGTCGCGAATCGCGCTGATTACCGACTCGATGTCGATATCCCAGCCGCTGGTTTCGGCACCAAACTCATAGCCAATCGCATAACCCAGCTTGCCGCGATCGGATTCCAGATCTTGAGCCAAGACGGCCAATGGCAGCATCAACAAAACGATCAGCTTTAAAAACAGCTTAGACATACAGCCTCCGGTTGAGGTTTTTCAGAAAAGACAACAAGTCGGGCATTCTACCCGACCTCGACTTGTATCGCACATATTGTGCAGGTACGGTTTTCAATGATTACCTGTTCGACTAGCCGCTCGGCGTTCGGTTCCGGATCAAAACGACCCGGC
>JBCCHH010000130.1:0-5446 GCA_039028855.1 Pseudomonadota bacterium
CACGCAAACAAAATTTCCAGCGGCCCGGTATCAAGCTGGCGCGACAGATAAATCCGGTCTTTCATGGTGCAGTTGGACATGCTCTGCTGCCACGGCGTATCCGAACCCAGATCCATCGCGTTGCCGGTGCAGTTGATATAGGGCTGGACTTCGCGTGGAATCTTGAGTGGGCCAAACGGCTCCAGTGCCCAGTCACCGGCTAGCAAATCATCAATCAATTCATCCTGATGCGCGCGGATGCGCTCGACGATTTGTTCGCGCTGCATCTCCAGCGTCAGCGCGGAATTCGGCATGTCTTCGAGCAGCGCGGCCAAACGCTCGACCGGCACCAGGAAGCTGACCGAGTTGCCGGCCCCGGCCACGTTGATGCCAATGACCTGACCATCGGTATTAACGGCCGGTCCGCCGCTCATACCTGGATTCAGCGCGCCCGTGAAATGAATATTCTGACGGAATTGACGCTCCAGCAGACCGTTATGCGTACCCGGCACAATGCTGATGCCAATGTCGAACGGATTGCCGAGCGCCAACACGGTATCGCCCTCGGCGGGCAGCTCATCGGAGAGCTCAAATGCCATTGGCAGCACCGGCTCGTCGCTCACGGCACGCACGAGTGCCAGGTCGTACAGCACGTCGACAGCCACGACCTCAAGTTGGCCCTCTTCATTTTCATCGGTCTTGTAGCGCAGCGAATACTGATCGGGATTGAGCACTGCATTGGCGACGACGTGATAATTGGTTGCCATCAGCCCGTCGGTCGAAACGGCAAAGCCACTACCGACTGAATTCTTGTTGTTACTGACCCGCTCAACCGATTCAATGATGTAAAGACCGGGCTTGAGCGTTTCGAACAGTTCGCTGTATTCGCCAGTTTGAGCCTGCAGAATGGAGCATGCGCTGAAAAGAAATGCAGCGGCGGCAACCAATACCAGCCGATAGAAATAGTTATGTGTACTCAACACTCAAGCCTTTATTCAGTTCAAGCCGAAGGGTGTAATGATGTATATCCATTGAGAGTAACCGAAACGAATCGGGAATACGCAAACGGGTTTCGGCAGCCCACTCGTGGCCGCCAGCGCGACAGTCGTTAAAATACGACCTGTGAGTTGTAGCAAAATTCAAATCTTTGCATCAGGCCAAACCCCATGCGCGCAATGATTCTGGCCGCCGGACGCGGTGAACGCATGCGGCCACTAAGCGATTCGGTGCCCAAACCGTTACTGGCTGTCGGTGGTAAACCGATGATACTGCATCATATTGAACGTCTGCACCAGGCTGGATTTGAGCAGATCGTGATCAACCTCGGCTGGCTCGGACATTTGATCGAAGCCGAACTTGGCAACGGTCGGCAATATGGCGTTTCAATCCGCTATTCACATGAACCGGAGGGTGCGCTCGAAACCGCCGGCGGTATCGCATTTGCGCGGCCGCTGTTGGGCGGGCAGCCGTTTCTGGTCATCAACAGCGATATCTGGATCGACTACCCGCTTGAGCGCCTGTATGAATTCAATCCGGACGGCGATGCGCATCTGGTGTTCGTCGATAACCCGGCGCATCATCCGGAAGGCGATTTCGCGATTATCGAAGGGCGTGCCTGTCTGCACGGCCAGCCGAAGTTCACCTACAGCGGCCTGGGCGTGTATCGACCACAACTGCTGGACGACATACCCGACAGACCCTGGCCACTGCGGCCGGTGCTCGACAGGGCCATTGCCGAAAACCGCATCAGCGCCGAACATCACGCTGGTCAATGGCTGGATATCGGCACGCCGGAGCGCTTGCATGAAGCCGAGTTGCGCTTTTTCAGCACAAGCGATTCGACCTGACGCGGTGTTTGCGGCTACACTCAAAGCCTGAAGTCTCCGAAAAAGAACAACGCCATGACGACTGAACTGACCATCGGCTTCCTGACTGAAACTGCACCCGGCGAACAGCGCGTCGCGATCGATCCGACGATTACAGCCAAACTGGTTGGGCTTGGCCTGACCGTGATCGCTCAAAGCGGCGCCGGTCAGGCCGCCGGCCATCCGGACAGCAGCTACGAATCGGTCGAGTGGCTGGACGATGCGGCCACGGTCGCTCAGCGCGCCGATATTCTGGCCACCGTGCAGCGTCCGCCGGTCGAAATCCTGGCCGCATTGTCTGAAAATACGCTGCTGATCGGCAGCCTGGCGCCCTATCAGAATCTCGACGAACTGGTCGAATGCGCAAAACAGAACGTATCCATCCTGGCCATGGAACTGGTCCCACGTATCAGCCGCGCCCAGTCCATGGACGTATTGTCATCGCAAGCAACCGTCGCAGGCTATCAGGCCGTGATTATTGCCGCCGACCGTTCGCCGCGCATGTTCCCGATGCTGACCACCGCTGCCGGCACGCTGCGACCGGCCAAGGCGGTCGTAATCGGCGCCGGCGTAGCCGGTCTGCAGGCCATCGCGACAGCCCGACGGCTCGGCTGTCAGGTCGAAGCCTACGATATCCGCGCCGCCGCGCGCGAACAGGTCGAATCGCTAGGCGCGAAAATGATCGACACCGGCGTCGATGCTGAAACCGAGGGCGGCTACGCGCGTGAACTGACCGACGAAGAACGCCAGCAGCAGGCCGATGCACTGGCCAATCATATGGCCCGGGCCGACGTGGTCATTTCCACCGCCGCCGTGCCCGGCCGACCGGCGCCGAAAATCATCAATGCCGGCATGGTCCACGGCATGAAACCCGGCAGCGTGATCATTGATATTGCAGCCGAAACCGGCGGTAACTGCGAGCTGACTCAACCCGGTGAAGTAGTCGTCGAGAACGGCGTCATCATTGACGGCCCGCTCGCCCTGCCCAGCCGTGCACCGCTGCATGCCTCCGAAATGTACGCCAAGAACGTGTTCAACCTGCTCAGCCTGATGCTCGACGAAGGCCGGCTCAACATCGACCTCGAAGACGAAGTCATCGCCGGTTCAATGCTGGCCCACGGCGGCGCGATTATTCATGAGAAATTCAACAGCGACAATCAATGAAACCGCAGAGTCAAAAGCGAATGGAACCGCAGATTACGCAGATATACGCAGATTAAATTCAAAAGCAGCAAATAAATTAAGTAAGGGTACGCAAGGAAAACCCATGAAAAATTCAGCAATGAGTGCCAGCAACCACGCTACGGTCAGAATAGCTCCAGAGCGTCATGAGCGACTCTCAGGCGTGGGGCGCCCGAGCACAGCAACCGCAATGTATGCGCTTATACATGAGGATTGCGAGTACCGCCGGGGGCCGACAGGCGAGTGCGCAGTAGCTGTTGAACATCGTTTGGCTACGGTCAGAATCCCTCCAGAGCGTCATGAGCGGCTTGTGGCTGGTGGCCGCCGGAGCGCAGCAACCGCAGTGTATGCGCTTATACATGAGGATTGCGAGTACCGCCGGACGCCGGCCACGAGCCGCGCAATAGCTATGGAGGGATTCTGAGATGGAGGGTTGGGTTGCGTTATATATCTTTATGCTGGCCGCTTTCACCGGCATCGAAGTCATCGCCCGCGTACCGGCGATTCTGCATACGCCGCTGATGTCGGGCTCGAACTTCATCCACGGCATTGTGCTGGTCGGCGCGATGGTCATTCTCGGCATGGCGGAAACGCCGACCGAGCAGATTGTCGGCTTTATCGCCGTGTTTCTCGCGGCCGGCAACGTGGTCGGCGGTTATGTCGTGACCGACCGGATGCTGGAGATGTTCAAGACCTCCGGCCAGAAGTCCAACGATAAAAGCAGCGAGGAATAAGCCATGTTTCCAGGACAGGAATTTCTCGTCTCGGCCTCGTACTTTGTCGCCGCGGTCATGTTCATCTATGGCCTGAAGGCGATGAGTTCGCCGGTCACGGCCCACCGCGGCATGCTGTTCGCGGGCGCGGCGATGCTGCTCGCGATCGTCGTCACCTTCGTCCATCCCGAGGTCAAGGGCAACTATGGCCTGATGATCGCGGCGATTGTGATCGGCTCGGTATTGGCCTGGTGGACCGGCAAACGGGTCGCGATGACCGACATGCCGCAGATGATCGCGCTGTACAACGGCATGGGCGGCGGCGCGGCAGCGGCCATTGCGGCCGTGGAGTTACTGAAACATGCCGGCGGCACGGTGCAGATGGATACCACCACAATTATTCTGGCCGTCGCCGGCGGCATTATCGGCGCGATTGCATTCACCGGTTCGCTGATCGCATTCGCCAAGCTGCAGGGCTGGATGCGCAAGACCTGGCGCTTCGGCGGCCAGCAGATCATCAATCTGATCGTGTTTGTCATTACCGTCGTGCTCGGCGTTCTGATTATCGTGACCGAGCCGACGCCGCTGCTGCTGACGCTGTTCTTCGCCAGCGCGCTGCTGGCCGGCATTCTGGTCACCGTACCGATCGGCGGCGCCGATATGCCGGTCGTGATTTCACTGTACAACGCGCTGACCGGCCTGGCCGTCGGCTTTGAAGGCTATGTACTGCAAAACCCGGCCATGATGATTGCCGGTTCCGTTGTCGGCGCGGCCGGCGCATTGCTCACTCAGATGATGGCCAAGGCCATGAACCGACCGCTGACCAACGTGCTGTTCGCCGGCTTCGGCAAAACCGATGAAGATGCGCAGAGCGGCCCGGCTTCCGGCGAAATGAAAGCGATTGATGCGACCGACGCGGCGATTCAGATGGCCTATGCCGAAAAAGTCGTCATCGTGCCCGGCTACGGTCTGGCCGTGGCGCAGGCCCAGCACAAGATTTGGGAACTGACCGAACTGCTGATCAAACGCGGCGCCAAGGTCACCTTCGCCATTCACCCGGTCGCCGGCCGCATGCCCGGTCATATGAACGTATTGCTGGCCGAAGCCGGCGTACCCTACGACCTGATCTTCGACCTGGAAGACATCAACGCGCAGTTCCCGACCACCGATGTCGCACTGGTCATCGGCGCCAACGACGTCGTCAACCCGGCCGCACGCAAAGACACCTCCAGCCCGATCTACGGCATGCCGATTCTGGATGTCGACAAGGCACGCAACTGTATCGTCGTCAAACGCGGCCAGGGCACGGGTTTCTCCGGCATCGAAAACCTGCTGTTCTTCGAGGACAACACGCGCATGCTGTATGGCGATGCACAGAAAATGGCGCAGGAGCTGATTGCGGGAATCAAAGCGCTGGGCTGACGTTGAACGATCAATGCAATCGCTGCACACATTCGTGCTGGGGCTAGTCGGTCTTTGCCTGCAGCGCCAGTATTGCTCAGGACTCCAACTTCACTCGCAAAACTCGACCGGCTTCAAGGCTGTCGGGACAGCACCAATCGCCAGGCCGAGGAATGCTGGAGATCGGCAGCCGGCGGTATCATGCTCCTTCATCTCTGGCATCGGCTGTTCCAGTCGATTCCCTTATTACATGAACACCTATGGCATTCATAGTATTCATGGGCGTGCGCCTACGTTGGCGACTGG
>JBCCHH010000131.1:0-5439 GCA_039028855.1 Pseudomonadota bacterium
ATGAAATTCATGCCGCACTATGCGCGGCCAGCGATCACCCAAGCGTCAAACCGGTCATGAACCGGGTGACCCGCCGCCGGCTGGATGCTATTGCCGAGGCTTTTCGCGAACTGGGCTTAAATGAAGACGCCGCTCGTCATCGCGCCCGACTCACCTATACCAGCTACGTTGGCTACATCCAGCTTCAGGCACGCGGCATGGCGCCCGAACGAGCCAGCGCGGAGTTTAACGACTACATTGAGCATGTGATCGAAACGCTGATTTCACCCGGTTGAAGTCAGGCTGTATTCGCTTCGCGCATTCATTCTTCGATGAAATCTTCCGGCCCATCTATCGCTGAAAATCTGGCTGAGCTTAAAAGCGAGCACCGCGACTTGGACGACGCCATCATCCGCCTCAGCGCCGACCCGAACAGCGACCAAATGCAGATCACGCGCCTGAAAAAGCGCAAGCTCCGGCTGCGCGATCAAATCACCTATTGGGAATCGCACCTGATTCCCGATCTCGATGCCTAAAATACGAATCGGCTACGGTTAAAAACTCGTCCCGACATGCATTGACGCCAGCGTTTTCCGACCCCATACTGTAGCGTATGGAAGCGATTCGCAGTTTGAACAATCACGAAGTTCGACGACGACAGATCTGGACAGACGACGGCGTACGTCTGGACGTGCGCTATATCGGCCACGAACGTGCCCAGTGCGTGCTGCTTGCACACGGTTTCGGCCAAACTCAGTTCGCCTGGAGCGAAACTGCACGCCAGTTGGCTGCAGCAGGCTGGCAGGCGGTCAGCTATGATGCCCGCGGTCACGGCCATTCTGATCGCTCGCCAACCGGCAAATACGATTTCGATACCTTTATCGAAGACTTCCGCCGCGTATGTTCATCGCTGCCGCATCCACCGCTGTTGGTCGGCGCCTCGATGGGCGGCTTGACCGCGTTGCTGGCGCAATCGGAAAAGCCGCTGGCTGAACTGGCCGCGCTGGTACTGGTCGATATTGCCCCTCGCTGGGACGAACGCGGTGTCGAAGCAATGCTGGCTTTTATGCGCCAGCACCCGAAAGGCTTTGCCAATCTCGACGAGGCGCGCGAACAGGTACGTAACTTCCTGCCGCATCGTCGCCATACGGCCACGGCTGAAGGCCTCAAGCGCAATCTGCGCCAGGCCAAGGATGGCCGCTGGTACTGGCATTGGGATCCGGCCATGCTGGCGCTGGCCGAGAAAAGCCGAAACCTGCAGAGCCGGCTGAAATCGGCCGCGCGCAAGCTCAAGAAACCGACGCTGCTGATCTCGGGCGGCAAGAGCGAAATGGTTTCGGACGAACACGTAGACGAATTTTTGAAGCTGGCATCGCATGCCGAACACATTGAGGTTGTAAACGCGGGCCATATGGTCGCCGGCGACGTCAACGATCAGTTCATGCATGCCGTTTTGCCATTTTTGAAGCAGCATACCGCTGAAGGAGAATTGAAATGATGATCGTACTGTTTATCCTGGCCCTGCTGGCTGTAGCGCTGGTTTGCAGCTTCCTCAAAGTTTCTTTGTTGAGTTGGACGGTCGCGACTGCCGCCACGCTGATCACGTTCACCGTATTCGGCGAACCCGGCTGGGTATCGCTCACGCTGGGCTGGCTGGCATTCCTGGCCGCGGCCGTGCCGCTGAACTATCTGCCGTGGCGTCAGGCGTTTATCTCCGCGCCGTTTTTAAAGTCGTTCGCTTCCATGGTGCCGCGCGTATCCGAAACCGAGCAGGTTGCGATTGATGCCGGCACGGTCGGCTTCGAAGGCCAGCTATTTACCGGTCGGCCCGACTGGCGCAGCCTGATCAGCCAGCCGCTGCCGGAGCTTAGCGTCGACGAGCAGGCGTTTATCGACGGGCCGTGCGAACAGCTCGGTGACATGGTCGACGAGTGGCAGTTCACCCATCATGAAGCCGGTCTGACCGACGAGGTCTGGGAACACCTGAAAAAGCACAAGTTCTTCGGCATGATCATCCCGAAGAAATACGGCGGCCTGGGTTTCTCAGCCATTGGCCACCGCGCCGTACTGGAAAAAGTCGGCGGCTTGAGCGGCACGCTCGGTTCGGTCGTGGCCGTACCCAATTCGCTCGGCCCGGCCGAGCTGCTGCTGCATTACGGTACCGAAAAGCAGAAAAATTACTACCTGCCAAGGCTGGCGGTCGGCGAAGAAATTCCGTGTTTTGCCCTGACCAGCACCACGGCCGGCTCCGATGCGACCTCGATTTCCGACTACGGCATCGTCTGCAAAGGTGAGTGGGAAGGCGAGGAAGTGCTTGGCATCAAGCTGAATTTCGAAAAACGCTACATTACGCTGTCGCCGGTCGCCACGCTGATCGGTCTGGCTTTTCAGCTGTATGACCCGGACGGCCTGATCGGCGACAAAAAAGAACTCGGTATTTCCGTCGCGCTGCTGCCACGTTCAACGCCAGGTCTGAATATCGGTCGTCATCATTATCCGCTGAATAATCCGTTCCCGAACGGCCCGCTGCACGGCAAGGACGTGTTCGTGCCGATCGATTACCTGCTCGGCGGTATCGACTACGCCGGCAAGGGCTGGCGCATGCTGGTCGAGTCGTTGTCGGTCGGGCGCGCCATTTCACTGCCATCCTCGGCCACGGGCGGGGCCAAGCTGGCCGCGCTCGCAACTGGCGCCTATGCGCGCATCCGCAAGCAGTTCGGCCTGCCGATCGGTCGTTTTGAGGGCATTGAGGAAACCCTGGCCCGGATTGCCGCCAATACCTACACCGTCAGCGCGTTGTCGCGTCAGACCGCTTCGGCCGTCGATGCGGGCGAAAAACCGGCCATCCCAGGTGCGATTGCCAAGTACCATGCGACCGAACTCAGCCGCGAGATCATCAAGGATGCGATGGACGTACACGGCGGCAAAGGCGTCATGCTCGGGCCGAAGAATTATCTTGGCCGCGGCTGGCAGGGCTCGCCGATCTGGATTACGGTCGAAGGCGCCAACATCATGACGCGCTCGCTGATGATCTTCGGCCAGGGTGCGATTCGCTGCCATCCATTCGTGCTCAAAGAGCTTGAAGCGCTGCAGATCGAAGATGAGGAAGAACGTCTGAAAACTTTCGACAGCCTGCTGTTCAAGCACATCGGCCATAGTATTTCCTGCGCCTCGCGCTCGTTCCTGCTCGGCATGAGCCGTTCACGATTCGCCGCCGTACCGGGCGATCGGCAGACCAAGAAGTACTACCGCAAGCTGAGCCGGTATTCCGCCGCGTTCGCGCTGATGGCCGACGTCTCCATGCTGACCTACGGCGGCAAGCTGAAGATGAAGGAAAAAATTTCCGGTCGTCTTGGCGATGCACTGAGCTGGCTCTACATCAGCGGAGCGATGCTGCGTCGCTATGAATACGAAGGCCGACCGGCCGCCGATCAGCCGATCGTCGCCTGGGCTTTCCATGATGCGATCTATCGCATTCAGGAAGCACTCAAAGGCGTGATCGACAACTACCCGGTCGCCTGGGTACGCCCGATCCTGCGCCGCATCGTATTCCCGCTTGGCGCGAACGAACGTCGGCCGAATGACCGCCTCGGTCACAAGGTCGCACAACTGCTGCTGTCGCCGTCGGAAACGCGCGACCGTCTGACCCGCGGCTGCTACAAATCCGACCGCACCGGCTTCCCGGTCGGCGTGATGGAAACCCTGCTGCCCGACGTGATCGCCGTTGAGCCGCTGGAGCGTCGTTTGGTCAAGGCCTATCGCGCTGGAAAAGCTTCGGGTTACACCTACCAGGAGCAACTGGCCTCGGCTGTGGAAGCCGGTGAATTTAGCGAAGCTGAAGCCGAACAGATGCTAAGCGTGCGCGAACGTGTACTCGACATCATCGCAGTGGATGATTTTGACAAGCGCGAACTACAAGCAGGCGTTTCCGAAGCGAAAGAGGAAATTCGCGACGCGGCGTAATTACAGTTGCGTTTGTTTTTATTGAAATGGCTGGTCGTAGTTTGACTGGCCATTTTTTTACTTCTCAAAGTCAAAGGCATTCAAACGGCGAAGCCAAGCGGCAAAATGCTTTTGACTTTGAATTTCAAAAATCTATCAATACTTGTATACTGCACTCACTTCGGAATGGTTCCGAAGAAATGTTTACTTCAAGGTGTCTGAATCGGCCTTTCCGCCGACTCGGATGAAACGGGAAGTTGGGACGCCCGCATCCAGTTAATGGATCGATCGTCAACAAGCCAACGCTGCCCCCGCAACTGTGACCGATGGCTACAGCGCGTTATTGCGCAACGGCATTCGGCTCGATCACAACCACTGATGACGCAACTCATCGGGAAGGGATCGCGCCGCCAGTCAAACGACTGCATCGGAAGCCAGGAGACCGGCCTAGGAGTTTTTGCCAGCTGCGGAGGGCGGCCGGGGCGGATTGGTTTCGGTCGGTTTCACAGCTCACAACGGCTTACCACTCGTCTTTGCCACTCTCCTTTAGCCTGACTGCGCGGGAATGCGCTAAGGAGAGCCTGTATGTTTTTTTCATCCCGTTCCAAGCGGAACCCGGATTCCATTTCATCTGACCTGAATCGGCCTCGATCTACTCTGCTCTACAACATCAGCAGCGCACTGCTGATATCGGGTTTCATCACACTATCGACACACGCGCAGTCGCAGGATGACGAAGCCAGCGTACTCGATCCGATCGTGATCACCGCCAATCGCATCGAGCAGCAGGCGATGGATGTGCCTGCCCGCGTCAGCGTGATCAGCCGCGAATACATCGAGCGCTCGCAGGCACCAGACCTGTTGGAATTACTCCGGCTTGAAGCCGGTGTCGACATCACCCGTACCGGCGGGCCCGGTGGCCAGACCAGCGTGTTTTTACGCGGCACCAATTCGAACCACGTGCTGGTGTTGATCGACGGCGTGCGCGTTGCGGCCAGCGGCACCGGCGCATTTACCTGGGAAATTCTCGACCCGGCACTGATCGAGCGCATTGAAATCGTACGCGGCCCGCGTGCAGCGCGCTGGGGTTCGGATGCCATTGGTGGCGTGATCCAAATCTTTACCTTGCGGCCTGAAGGTACGTCAGCACAGATTCGTACAGGTTCCGATGAAGACTACGCCGGCAGCTTCGCCTGGGGTCGTCAAACCGGCGATACGCCGTTCGATTTCGCCATTTCCGGGCGCCAAACCGACGGCTTTTCGGCCCAGAACCCGAACGGCTTTGCCTTCGAGCCAGACGATGATGGGTTTGAGAACGTCAATCTGAGCTCAGGCGGCAGCTTTGCCCTGGGCCAGGGTCAATTGAACTGGCGCGGCCGGCTGGCGACCGGCGAAATCGAGTTTGATCAAGGCGTGAGCGATTTCGAGAACAGCTCATTCCGACTGGATTATCAGCATCCAACCCGCGGCCCGTGGCAATGGCAGGCGTCGGCCGCAGTGCTGCAGGATGAACTCGAC
>JBCCHH010000132.1:0-5403 GCA_039028855.1 Pseudomonadota bacterium
GTTTCATGCAGGTCCTGAGGTTACGCTGGAGCAGGATTTGCTCAGACGCGACCTGACCGTGAATGCGATTGCCGAAGACCGTAAAGGTAAGCGGATTGATCCATTCAATGGTGTGGCCGATGTGCACGAGCGCACATTCCGACACGTTTCACCTGCGTTTAGCGAAGATCCCGTGCGGCTGCTGCGACTGGCGCGGTTTGCAACGCGCTTTACTGATTTTTCGATTGCCGAACAAACGCTTGCCCTGTGCCGCCAGTTGGTTGCGTCGGGTGAAGTCGACGCGCTTGTAGCCGAGCGGGTCTGGCGGGAAATGGCGCGCGCTCTCCAATATGATCGACCATCGCGGTTTTTCCGGATCTTGCTGCAGATCGGGGCGCTGGCGCGCCTGCTGCCCGAAGTCGATGATTTATTCGGCGTGCCGCAGCGGCCTGAATTTCATCCTGAAATTGATGTCGGTGAACACACGCTGCAGGTACTGGATCAGTGTGCTCGATTAAATGGTGGTCTCGAAACGCGTTACGCCTGTCTGCTGCATGATCTCGGCAAGGCATTGACGCCTGAATCGGACTGGCCGGCTCATCGCGGTCATGAACTACTCGGTCTGCCGGCTGTGCGTGCGGTCTCGGATCGACTCAAGGTTCCAAAGGTCTGTCGCGAACTGGCGCTGCTGGTTTGTGAGCATCATCTGAAGGTGCAGCGCGCGCAGGAGTTGCGTCCTGCAACGGTGGTCGATCTGATTCAACGTTTGGATGGCTGGCGCCGGACCGATCGATTTGAGCAGGTGCTGTTAGCCTGTCTGGCCGATCAAATGGGTCGACAGCCGCTGGATCAACTGGCGACGGGGCAAAATCAACCGGTGCCGATGCTGCCGGCCATTGAATTTCTGCGACGCGCGCGCAACGAGACCGAGCGAGTATCCAGCGAAGCGCTCGTCGCACAGGGTATGACCGGTATTGCGCTGGCCGATGCGATTCGCCGGCAGCGGATTGATCGAGTCCGTTCGATCAGGCAATCGCCATAACGATTCTGTTTTGAAGATGATCAACGAACGTGGCTGCATTTGCTCGCATGATCAGTGCACGATGTGATCATAGATTCATATCACAGGCTGCATTCAAACATTGCGGTTGTATTGTGCTCGTGCAAAACATAAGCGGCCAGAACGCGCGGATCCTGCCGCATGCGATATTCGTAGATCGTGGCAAAAGCCAGTACGCGCGGCACATAGTCACGTGTTTCAAAAAACGGCAGCGTTTCGAGCCAGATATCGGTCGCCAGATTGTTGCGCTGGCCTTGCCAGCGCGTCGTTGGCGTGATGCCGGCGTTGTAGGCGGCCGCCACGCGCGTCCATTCACCGTCAAAGCGTTCCTGCAGTTCGCCCAGATGGGCTATGCCGAGCGGAATGTTGATCGCCGGTTGATACAGGCTGGCCGGGCCGTTATAGCTCAGGTTCTTGCGCCGTGCGACGCTGCGCGCGGTGCCGTCGATCAACTGCAACAAACCGCGAGCATCGGCCGCTGAGCGTGCGTCGGCCTGCATGGCCGATTCGGCCCGCATCAGGCCGAACACGAGCGCGGGTTCGACGCCGTATCGTTCGGCATAGCGTTCGACGCGCTCGCGTTCAATGATCGGAAAGCGCCAGGCGTAGGCATCCATAATACCGGCATTGCCAAGCGCGAAAATCGCGCGGTCGTGCCAGCCCCTGCCGGCCGCGATCAGTGCGGCCTGCTGCAGTTCGGCCGAACTGATGCGTCGGCTGACCTGGTTCCAGGTAATGCGCGCATGATGATTGAGACCAGCCTCGAATAATTCCAGCGCCCGTTCGAATTCTGCATCGTTGAGCAGGCGAAGCTGGGTTGGGCCGTCGGCAGTCAGCTCGCGGCTGCATACGGTCAGCGCTTGATTGCTTTTAAGCGCGGCCAGAAAACCGTAGTAATGCGGTTCGGTTGCGAGCGTTGCATACACCAGCCCAGCCTCGGGTCGGCTGAGTTCGGCCAGCGCCCGGGCGCGCCAGTAACGCCAGCGGCCGCGAATCTGTTCCTCCGCATTCATCGCGGCGATGCTGCTTAAGACGTTGTTCCAGTCGTTTGTGATCAGGCTGGCGCGCAGTCGCCATTCGAGCATCTGCTGGTCAATCTGATCGCTCGGCAGTGCGTCGATGCTGGCGACTGCATTTTCGTCGAGATCGACCGCTTGAAACAAAGCCGCGCGGCGCTTTACCGCATCCAGATCGCCCTCGGCAAAATCGAATCGGTCGTCAAATCGTTCAATCATGGCCGTGGCACGCTGCCAGTCGCGGCTGCTTAGCCGATACAGGCCCCATTGGATCAGTTGACGGCTGCGTTCGGCATCGGGCCAGCGCAGCGCATCGCTCAAGCCATCGTTCAGGCGCTGAGCCATTTTCAGCCAGCCATCGGCGAGCAGTTCATCGCGTTCATGAAGATAACGTCGCAGATAACGCGCAAGGCTGTACTCACCCGCTTCTACCGCCAGCCCGAAACGTCGCCAGGCGTCATCCACATCCGGATTGCCTCGGTTGCGCCACCAGCGGAACACCGGGTCGCAGGACCTCGGTTGAGAGCGACCGTTCAGCCACAGGCTGCGCACCTGCTCTTCAAGCCCATCCAGTCGATGAAGGCGGATGTTGGCTCGAATCAACGCACACTGCACCTCAACTTGCGAGGGCTGCTGAACGTACCGAAGCAGCACTTCATCATTGTTATTGCGCACCAAGCTGCGCTGCCAGTCACGCTCCAGGCGATCGGCAAACGACCAATCGCGATAGCGCGCCAGGAACTGCTCCAGTTCTAGCGGATCGACATGGTCGATGGTCTGGCGATAGCGTTCGAACTCCAGAAATGGTGTCAGCGGGTAGTCGGGCAATTGCTCGATCGCACGACCAACCGCGTCCAGATCGCCCCGGCCCGCAGCCGACCACGCCTGCCTGAATTGTTCACGCTCGGCCTGCCAGCGCGTATCCGCCTGTGTTCGTGTTGCCACTGTCATCAGTGCCAGTAGCAAAATGCTGTACAACGCCAAGTGCAAGCCGCGCCGGGCAAGCTCGGTGCGGCGAAAAACGACGCGGGTGTTGGCGTGCGACCGGCGGCGAATATTCATAGTAGGCTTATGCTGGTATTCCATTTTGCAAGGGTCGCGCGATTGAGATTTAACGATGATTGATCCGCCATGCTGGAAATTCTAATCCTGATTTTGATCGGCGCGCTGGCGGGCATACTGGCAGGTTTGTTCGGCATCGGCGGCGGCCTGGTGATCGTACCGGCTTTGCTCTGGTTGCTGACAGTACAGGGTGCTGAGCTGGACCTGGCCATGCCAATGGCCGTAGCCAGTGCGCTCGGTTCGATGTTGCTGACTTCGGCCAGCAGCGCGTTTGCTCATGCGCGTAAACAGGCGCTGGACTGGGCTGCGATTTTGCGTCTGGCGCCGGCAATGGCTATCGGTGCAGTGTTCGGCGCATGGCTGGCTGTGCGCATCCCGGGCCAGGCGTTGGCCTGGCTGTTTGCGGCATTTGCTGCCTGGGTCGGCCTGCGCATGCTGATGGGCGCCGGTCGTGCCCGGGCTGAGTCGCGCGCGGCCAAAGCACGGCTCTGGTGGCTGGTCGGGCCGGGCATCGGCGCCATTTCGGCCATGCTCGGCATCGGCGGTGCCAGCTTCAACGTACCGTATTTGAGCCGCAACGGCTACAACACGATGCAGGCAGTTGCGATGGCCGCGGCCTGCGGCTGGCTGTTGGCGCTTGCCGGCAGCGTTGGGTTTATGCTGCAGCTTGATGTTCAGTTGTGGCCCAATAGTCTCGGTTACTGGTACTGGCCAGCCGTGCTGGTGGTTGGTATAAGCGGTCTGCTGGCTGCGCCGCTTGGGGCCGGTTGGGCTCATCGGCTTGGCTCAGCCCGTCTGGCGCGGTTGTTCGGGATACTGCTGCTCGTGGTCGCGGTGCGCATGGCCTTGCAGTGATACATCGGTCGGTAATCGGATCGACATCGCCAGCGGTCGGTGATCAGATACGGTCGAAGATAATACCCGCAAGTCGGTGATATCCACATCGGGTGAAACCAGAATATGATCGATCGCGCGTTTGGGCTGCCAGCTTGGATAGGTTAACAGGCCGTCATTCGGTATGATCAGACCGGCGCGTTCACAGAATTCGTGCACTTCATGACTGTCCGGGCCGGTGTTTAGATCACCCATCACAATCAGATTTGGCTGTTGTACGATGCGCTGGGCGACATAGCGAAGTTGCTGAATTCGCGCGCGGCGACCCAGCGCCAGATGCAGGATCACGATCCACAGGGCATGTTCGCCGCTGCCGAACTGCAGCAATAATGCGCCGCGACCCGGAATCGCACCGGGCAGGCGATGGTCTTCAATCTGATCGGGCACGTAGCGGCTTAAAACGCCATTGCCGGCATGCGCGATGACGCCGACCTTGCGGTTGCCCTGGTCGGTCCACCACGGGAAATCCGCATGGCGCGATAGATATTTGGCCTGATTCAGAAACCCCGAGCGCAGACTGCCGCAATCCACTTCCTGCAGGCCGACGATATCGTAATCGGCAACCAGCCTGGCAATGGCATCAAGATTGTCCATGCGCTGATTGTTGGGCAACAACTGGCGCCAGCTACGGGTGAAGTATTCGCTGTAGTTGGCCGTGCTGGTGCCGGCCTGGATGTTAAAGCTGAGCAGCCGCAACTCGGCCGGGGCGGAACTGCTCACGGCCGACCGCAGTGCAACAATGGCTGGAGCATGGCGTCAGCTCCGCCTAGCTCGGGCCCAAGGCGTTATTCAACATCACCTGCTTCTGTATTGTTTTCCGTCCTTTGTTCTTCGGCGGATGGGGCCTCGGCGGTTGATTCAGTAACCAGTTCGGCCAGTTCGCGCGTAATCAGATAATCGGCAATTTCCAGCACCTCGTCAAACGTGCCGCCACGACGCGGGCTGACGCGCCACTCGTTGTTGATGACCAGCGTAGGCGTAGAGCGCACGCCCCACTTGGCAATATCGGCATCGCCGGTACGCATGCGCTGCTGCACCGCGAACGACTCTGCCGTGCTTTCAAATTCATCCTGACTTACGGCAAACTCGGCGTGGAACTTGGCCAGATCGGAGGCCGAACGAATCGGCCTGCGCTCGCTGTGCAGTGCGGTGAACAGCGCTTCATGCGAATCATCGAGCACATCAAGCAGTTCAGCGGTGTAGTAGGCGCGGGCAAATGCGCGCCAGGATGGATTGAACGACACCGGCACGCGGCGGAAGGTGGTGTTTTCCGGCAGGTCTTTTTCCCATGGGCCGATGAATGGCTGGAAAGTGCTGCAGTGCGGGCACAGGTAGCTGAATACTTCGACGACTTCGACCACGTCGTTGGTGGTATCGATCGGCGGGCCATCA
>JBCCHH010000133.1:0-5394 GCA_039028855.1 Pseudomonadota bacterium
CCCGATAGCTAGAATCTTGCGTTAATAGCAACGGTCATTCTTCTGGATTTTGCTTCATTCGGCAGCACTTCATGTAACAGTCATGGGTAAAAGAACGAGCTGCTCAAATTTCAAGCCTAAACGTCATGTATTGATTAAATAGGGCTGCTTCCAGCTAGTCATTGTGCTATCGATAAACATCGCTGATGTAGTGTGCGAATTAATAGGCACAAGTCTACCGCTATTTCTATCCAGATCGTCGCCATCGTGCTTCACCCAACAGACGCCAGACCACGAATGCATTGGATGGTTCTGTGCATAAAAAACCACCTTGGTGCATATTATGAAACCAGCATTCGCTAGTACTATACAGACGCTGTAGCATTTCCAGAGTGTATTGATTGAGCCTGCCGATGGCCCGGTATAGAATGCTCAGGCAGTTATTTCTTCTGTTCCCTCCAAAATGAGTATACTTTGATTGTTCGATAATCGTGGCAGGAGTACATATGGGACGAAAATGGGGCAAAAAGTCATTTCTGCTATTGGTATTTTTTCTGTTCGCTGCTTTGCCAGGCATATCTATTGCGTTAGTTGAAGCCGATCCAGTTTTTTATCGCTTGGATGTTGAATCCGGTCTGCCGACGAATCAAGTTGAAGATATTGTGCAGGATGCATATGGATACATCTGGTTCGCCACAGGCAACGGCTTGGTACGTCATGATGGTCATGAGTTAAGGGTTTTGAGGCATGATCCGTTGAACCCTGAGTCATTGCCAGCAAATAATATTCAAGCAATTCATGCGGCAAAAAATGGTTCGGTCTGGATCTTTATTTCCGGCCAGGGTCTATTTGAGCTGCATGGGTTGGAAATTGTCCGTGAGTGGTTTACTACAGCTCATGGCGGGACGTTACAAGATGACAATGTATGGGCCATTCAGGAAGATTGTGATAACAATATCTGGCTGATGTTTTCTAGCGGTGGTTTAGCTAAAGTACATCATGATAGCGGGCTAATTGAGCACTATGCTGAAGGAGAATTTGGCATATTGGATGCCCCTCTTCAGATTGATTTCATGATCGATTCAAGCTGCAGATTATGGTTGATCAATTCCAATGAGATTCTCTTAAGTGCTGAATCCAGCCAGCCGAATTTTTATCCGTATATCAGCTTAGATGAAATTCCTCTTAGTATGGGTATCTCTTTATATGAAACAGCAGAACATGAGTTTTTCGTGGTTGGGATGACAGGCATTTTTGAGTTTGATGCACCTCGGGAAGGCCAATCGGCGATGTTGTTGGATGACATTGATGCAAAATGGACAGCCACCGATAGCGTTGCGATTGGTCTAACTTCACTAGACTCTGAGAACTTGTGGGTTAGTTTGAATGCTGGTTTTGTTCTTTTTAACAAGTCGTCTAGGCAGATAAAATATCACGGATATAATCGCAAATTAAGCTCTGGAGAATTATTGCTGCAAACGCATAGCTTATTGCGTGATAATGAAGGGAGCTTATGGGCCGGAAGTTATACAAGAAATATATTGCGATTACCGCCCAATTGGCGCGCTTTTCGCAAGCTCCTATTTTCTGAAGACACGGTTACAACTCCGGATTCAAGAATACATCCGGTAGTCAGCTTAGAGGGTAGTTCAACAGTAGCCTATGTTAATGATGAAGGTAGTGTGTTCCTTTCCGACTTGAGCAAATACCCGGATCAGAATGAAATCAAGAAAACGGAAATTGCATTTATTTCGGATTCACCGATACTAACAAATTTATTTATTGATTCTGAGTGGGTTTGGGCTCAAAGCCATAATGACTTTATACGCGTGCATCGTGAAACAGGTGAGCGGGAGAATTTGTTAACGCATGGCTATGTTGAGAATATACGATTTGTAACTCCGGATGGTCGAGGAAATTTTTGGTTAAGCGATCGGACCAACGATATAAAGTTGATCGATGCTCAGGGAAGAACGCTTCGGCGCTGGCATTCTGAAGGTGTTGGCCTTGAGCAGCTCAATCTTCAAGATGCTTTAGCGATCCAACAAGGACCGGACAAAAACTGGTGGCTGCTCAGCAGGCATGCATTGCATCGATTATCGGATGAAGGCGGGTTTGAGCGCATCTTCTATCGATCTGATCTGCCGCAGTCTGCGCTTGCTTTTGATGAAGATTCAATTTGGCTTGCGGGTGAGTCTTTTCTTGAGCAATTGGTTTGGCGAGATGGTCAACTAGAATCCGTGCGGCAGTATTTTGCCAGTGATGGTTTGCCGGTCGCTCGGATCATTCGTATTTTTCCTAGATCGGATCAAGTCCTGTTGCTGTTGGAAGCGGGCTTGGCGCAATTGGATTTAGCGACCGGAAAGTTCAGGGAATTTTCAGCTAAGGAAGGCCTGCCATCATCACATTTCACTGGAAGCGCCGCGCTCGAGTTGACTGATGGACGTATTGTTGCTGGCGTAGCCGACGGTCTGTTGCTGATCGATCCGGATGAAATTAGTGTATCCAGCCTGCCGCCACCAACGTACATTACCGCCGTGCGAGCAGGTGAAGAGCTGATTACTGTTAACCAGACTGTCGACGACCGCATCAGTCTGGATTGGCGCCAGAATTCACTGGAGTTCTCGTTCACGGGCCTATCGTATTTGAATCCTCAACGCAATGAGTTTCGAATGCGTCTGATTGGCTGGGACGATGATTGGCAGAGTCAGATCGGGCAGACGAGCCGCTACTACAGTAACCTGCCGTCTGGTACTTACCGCTTTGAGCTTCAAGCGGCGAACGTCGATGGCATCTGGAATCTTGAAGGCGACCAGCTCGAGATTGTTATCGCTCGACCGCCATGGCGCAGCGCCTGGGCAATGGCAGGCTATTTTCTGCTGGCGTTAACTGGCGGTACGTTGAGTTGGCGTACATTTAGATCGAACCGTCAGCGTCGTTATGAAATGCGCAGGGCTCAGGAGCAGCGAGCACTGGCCCGTTCTCAGCGTGATTTCCTGCAGTTGCTCAATCAGAGTCTGGAACCGGAGTATTTGGCCAAAACCATCGGCCTGTCGGTGCTGAAACTGCTTGAGCGGCCGATCGGGTGGGTTGCTTACCTTAATGACGATATGCCACAGGATGTGTTTGCCTTGAGTGTCGAACAGGCTGAACAGTCGATTGATCGCGATTTGTTTGACCAGCAGTTACAGCGTGCTGATACTTCAGATGTTGTTCTGCTGCAGTCTGATCATCAACCATTGGCCGCGATGTGGATACCCGATTTACAAAGCAGACTGAATGACCAGTTGCAGTCAGAACTAGATTTATTGGTCCAGGCGGCAGCACAGGTGATTCAGAATGCCCGCTTGCTGATCAGCGTTCGCCGATATGCTGAACAGGCCGATCGTGCCAATCGGGCCAAGTCCAATTTCTTGGCCACGATGAGCCATGAAATTCGCACCCCGCTACATGGTTTGCTCGGCATGATCGACTTACTCAAGAGCGAGCGATTATCGCCGCAACATATCGACATGCTGCGAACGATGCGCACTTCGGGCGATCAACTGCAGCGCATTCTAAACGACATTCTCGATTTGTCGCGCATTGAGGCCGATCGCATTGAGCTGCATGAAGAGCCGTTCGAACTGGTTGAACTATTGGAGCAGGCGGTTGAGCTGCACGCAGCCAATGCCAGCGTTAACGGGTTGGATCTGCGGCTGCAAATGGCATCCGATTTGCCGATCATTGCTTTGGGCGACGCCGACCGGATTGCTCAGGTGCTCGGTAACCTGCTCAGCAACGCAATCAAGTTTACCGATCGCGGTGCAATTGAAGTGCAAAGTTGGCTCGGTGCTGACGGTTATTTGAACATTGCGGTTTCTGATACCGGCCCGGGTATTGAAGCAAAAAGCCAATCGACGCTGTTTCAGCCGTTCACCCAGCTTGAATCGAGCACCACGCGGCGGCATAGTGGAACGGGTCTCGGGTTGGCAATTTGCCGACGCATTATCGATGAAATGGGTGGGAGTATTGATCTGCACAGCCGGGTCGGTCAGGGCAGTCGCTTTACCCTGCGCTTACCGCTCGAAGGCATGCAAAAGCAAGCGCCGCGTTCGCTGCGATTGCTCGATGACTATCGGCTCGGTGTTGCCGTATCAGCACCATATGCGCGTATTCTGCTGCGCATGTGTCGACGCTGGAATCTGAAGCTGGTGCAGACCAAGCTTGATTTCGAACGGCTGGATGGGCTTGTCATCCAGCGCGGCTTTGTTGATGAAACACTGCTACGTAACGTGCTTGATTCCGGGCTGCCCATATGGCAGCTATCGAACTCGACAAGCGACGACTCGCCATTGGCCGATGGCGTGCAATCATTGCGCCTGCCTCTGATTACCAGTCGATTGATCGCTGCACTGATCGACCGCTTGATTCGAGTATCGTCCTAGTTCGAGTCCGACTGCAAACTGGTGCTGTGTTTGCGTACGGTTTCGACCAGTACCTGCACATGTTCGGGCGGCACATTGGGCGTGATGCCGTGACCCAAATTGAAGATATGGCCAGGCCCTGGGCCATAGTCTTCGAGCACGTTGATCGCAGCCTGCTCAACCACGGCAGGATTGGTTGTCAGCACGACCGGGTCAAGATTGCCCTGTAGCGCGACACGGTCGCCGACACGAGCGCGCGCATCGCCAAGTCGGGACGTCCAGTCCACGCCGAGGGCCTGGCAACCAGTATCGGCTAGCGCCTCCAGATGTGTCGAACAGCCCTTGGCGAATAAAATGATAGGCACTGATGGTTGGCCGGCTTGTACACGCTCGACAATATGTCTGAGTCCAGCCAGTGAGAAACGAACATACTGGTCTGGCGTAAGCACACCGCCCCAGCTATCGAACAGCATCAGCGCATCAGCACCCGCTTCGACCTGGGCCAGTAAATAATCGGCGGTAGTTTCTGCCAGATGATGCATAAGCTGATCCGCGGCTTCGGGCTGTTCGAGTAACAGCCGACGCGCCTTGGCGAAATCCTTGCTACTGCCGCCTTCGATCATGTACGTAGCTACGGTCCACGGGCTGCCGGCAAAGCCGATCAACGGTGTTTCACCCGGCAATTCCTGTCGGATCAATGAAACGGCTTGCATGACGGCGCGGGTTTCGACATTCGGGTCGGGCCTGGGCAACTTTCTGATGTCGGAAACGTGATCAATGGTATGCGTGAACTTCGGCCCTTCGCCGGGCGTGAAGCTGAGTTCCAGACCCATCACGTGCGGCAGGATGAGAATATCGGAAAACAGAATCGAGGCGTCGAAGCCGTAGCGCCGAATCGGTTGCAGCGTCACTTCACAGGCTAGCTCAGGCGTGCCGGCCAGGGTCAGAAAGTCACCGGCTTTGGCACGGGTGGCCAGGTACTCCGGCAAATAGCGCCCGGCCTGGCGCA
>JBCCHH010000134.1:0-5374 GCA_039028855.1 Pseudomonadota bacterium
TGAGTATGCTTGAGCTGAGTCGTCACAATGAACCAGCCGCGACGCGCGAATGGCACTGGCGGCTGGCACCTGCCGTGGCCAGTCTGCTGCTGGTGTTGCTGACGCTACCGGTTACGCTCGAGCGTCCGCGCGGCAATCGCTTCGGCTTCGTCATCCTGGCGCTGGTGGTCTATCTGCTGTACAGCAATGCAGTACACATCGCGCTGGCCTGGCTGGAGCAGGGTGGCCGCTGGGCTGCATTGGGTCTGTGGCCATTGCATGCGATGGTGTTGTTCATTGTGATGCTGTTCTGGCTGCGCTGGTGGCAGAAATGGTAAGCCGCACGCTATCGTTCTATCTGATGCGCTCGGTCGCGCAGTCGGTGCTTGTGATGACGTTCGTGCTGGGCGGTTTGTATTTGACCCTGCAGTTGGTGCGCGAACTCGGCGACTTGGCCGGCAATTATGGTGTGGTGCAAATGCTGGCCTATCTTGTCCGCAGCCTGCCGACGGGATTGTATGACCTGTTTCCGTTTGCCGTGCTGATTGGGGTTATGGTCGCTGTCGGCCGGCTTGCGGCCGGCCATGAACTGATCGCCATGCGTGCAGGCGGTTTGAACCGTATGGGCATTGTCGGTCGGGTGCTGGCTGCCGTGCTCGGCTTGTCTCTGCTCATGATGGCGATGGCTGAGTGGTGGATGCCGCAGCTTGAACTGCAGGCGCGCAGCGATCGTGAACAGGCCCGCAGCGGCGAAATCGCCGTCAGCGCCGGTCGTGAAGTGTGGTTACGTGATGGCAGCCAGATGATTCGGGCCGAGTTGCTGGTGAGTGATCCCGGCCTGGGCGTACGCTTTGCCGATGTTCAGGTGTATGCGATTAATGCCGAGCGGCAGCCCATCACCTGGTTACAGGCTGAGCAAGGCCTGCATGAAAGCGGCGGTTGGTTGTTGCAGCAGGTTTCAGTGTTGGACTTGGTTACAGCAAAACGACAGCAGTTGGACTCGATCGAGCTTGAATCCGCGATTAATCCGGATGTGTTTCAGGCCTTATCGACCCGCCCGCGTTTACTTTCGATGATGGATATCCGACGAATTTCAGGTTATCTGCGTCAAAACGGCTTGGATACGCAGGCCTACGAAAACGCTTTTTGGCGTCGATTGTTCTATCCGCTGAATATTCTGGCCATGGTGTTGGTGGGTTTGCCGCTGCTGTTTCGCGCCGACCGCAAGCTCGCACCTGCAGCCAGCATCTTTGCCGGTATCGCGGTCGGTATCGCATTCTTCGTCGTTTGGCGCATAGTGATCGGATTGGCAGTGTTGTTGGTGCTACCGCTGTGGCTGATTCATTTGCTGCCGGCGTTGTTGTTTGCCGTTTTCGGTTATCGGCAATTACGCCGAGCGTCATGAACCATTCTTCTTGGCTACTGGTGTCTGAGCCGGTTTGGGTCCGCCACAATTAACCGCGAACGGCTGGCCAGGTCATGCCAGCCGGCACGATCGACTCGAAATATCGACCAGATAAAGCCGAGCCCAAATACAGCCAATGAAATCAGCCCGACGCCAAAGCGAATCAAAGAATCCAGCCAGCCTATTTTTGGCCCTAACCGCGCAGGACGGGTTGATATGAGCCGAATTTTCCAGGCGCGCATACCAACCGTTTGCCCGCCGATCAGCCAGCTACTGGCGAAATAGGCCCAGCTTAGTGCCAGCAAATAGAGTTGAAACCACAGCCTCCCTGCTGCGATGGCACCATCGCCTGCTACAACAACGAAAATGCTGCCAATCATCCAGATCGCGATAATAATCAGCCCATCATAGATTAGCGCAGAGAGCCTGCGCGTGAAAGAACAAAGCTGGGGCTGATTGCTGCTTGTGGAATTCACTGATGATGAAATTAGGCTGTCGAGGTTTGCACTTTCGCCGCATTGTGGCATAGTTAAGGCCTGTTCAAATTTAAAGATTTGTTTACGCGAAACGCGACTTGAAACGATGGAACTGAACCATTAGGCTTGATTTGGTGCACAAAAGGGGTGCATTATTGCGCGTCTTAAAGAGTTTTATCGTGCGTTTGAGTTGAATTACACACTTCATATAGATCAGTTAAAAGAGCGGAAATCACTATGTCTACAAACCTTTCTCCCAGGCTCATCGCAACCGGCGCAGTGGTCGCTGGCGTTGCCTTGCTTAGTAGTCTGACGGCCATGGCCCAAGTGCTGGATCGCAGCATTCAGGCTGAAAATCGCATCACGCGTGACGCAGCGCAAGCGCAAGAGCAAATCAACAGTGTGGCCGATCAAACCGATCGCATGGTGGACGAATATCGCGCGCTGCTGGTCGAAATCGAAAGTCTGCGCATCTACAACGAACAACTCGAGCGCGTCGTTACCAGCCAGGAAAGTGAAATAGCTTCCATTAACAATCAGTTGGAAAATCTCGAAGATACCAACCGCGACGTTGTGCCGCTCATGATCGAAATGGCTGAAACGCTACCGCGTTTGATTCAGGCCGATGTGCCGTTTCGTCTCGATCAGCGCCTGTCGCGCGCCGAGAATCTGATTAATGCGCTGGATATGTCGGATGTCACTACATCGGAAAAATTCCGCCGCATTCTCGAAGCCTATCAGGATGAAATCGAGCTGGGTCGTACCACGGAAGGTTATCGTTCGTCGCTGCCGGACGGTCAACAGGTTGATTTCCTGCGCATTGGCCGTACGCTGTTGTTCTATCAATCACTCGACGGTACGCAAACGGGTTGGTATAACCCGAACACGCGTCAGTTTGAGGAACTGCCCGATAGCTATCGTCTGCCGGTCAGCGATGGCTTGGCCATCGCCCAAAATCAGGTTGCACCGGATCTGGTGCGTCTCCCCGTACCCGCACCAACGAGTGAATGACAATGAAAACAATGACAAAAATTACAGTTAGTACTTTGCTGTTGCTGCTGGTATTGCCGATGGCGGTTCATGCGCAGGAAACGTTGGATGACCTGCTGCGCGAAGTCGAACAGGCGGCTGGTGAAGAAGCGCGCATCGATCAACAGCGCTTGCAGGAATTTCAGCGCGAGCGCAATCGTCAGCAGCAGTTGCTGCAACAGGCGCGTCAACAACTGGCTGCAGCCGAGGCGCGTACTAATCAGTTGAATGCGGCATTCGATAACAATGAGCAGCGACTGGCCGAGCTGGAAATTATCCTTGATGAGCGGCTGGGTAACCTCGGCGAATTGTTCGGTGTAGTTCGTCAGGTTGCCGGCGATATGCGTGCGACGATGAATGACTCCATGGTATCGGCTCAGCTACCGGGGCGGGCGGAGTTCTATGCCAATCTGGCCGAGCGCAGCGAGCTGCCGACCGTCGCTGAATTGCGCGAACTATGGACCGGCATGGTGCGTGAGGTTGCACAAAGCGGCAAAGTGGTTGAGTTCAATTCGGACATCATCAATGCGGATGGCGATCTGGTCGAAAATCAGCAGGTGGTGCGCGTTGGTGTATTCAATGCCATTTCTGACGGTCAATTCCTGCAGTGGGATTCAGAACAGAATCTGCTGCTCGAACTGCCGCGTCAGCCAGCCGGGCGGTTCCAGGGCATGGCAGCGGACCTGCAGAATGCCTCACCGAATACCGTCCAGGAAATGGCGGTCGACTTCACTCGCGGCGATATTCTGGCCCAGGTGGTTCGTGCGCCGAACACCCGCGAGCGTCTTCGCCAGGGCGGTACAGTCGGCTGGATTATTGTCGCCATCGGTATCTTCGGCCTATTGTTTGCGATTTGGAAAGGTGCAGTTCTGATGATGCGCGGTAACGCGATCAAGCGTCAGGTGAAGCGTTCCGAAGCGAGCAAGAACAATGCGCTGGGCCGCGTGCTGAGCGTGTATGAAGACAATCCGAATGCCGATGTGGAGACGCTGGAATTGAAGCTCGACGAGGCCATTCTGCGCGAAACGGCACCACTCGAATCCGGTCTGCCATTGATCAAGGTGCTGTACGTAGTCGCACCGCTGATCGGTCTGCTCGGTACCGTGGTTGGTATGATCGTAACCTTCCAGCAGATCACACTGTTTGGTACGGGCGACCCACGTATGATGGCCAGCGGTATTTCCATGGCTCTGATTACCACCGTGCTGGGTCTGGTTGTTGCGATTCCGCTGACCTTGATTCATAGCGTGCTGCAGTCACGTAGCCGCGCACTGATTCAGATTCTGGAAGAGCAGGCAGCCGGCATCATTGCACGCACAGCAGAGCAGCGGCATGGTAACGCTATTTAATATCTTCGAAGCCATCCGCGGCTTTATCGAGCTGGGCGGCAACGTTTTGTGGGCCATCATGCTGGTACTGCTGTTGATGTGGACGTTGATTGTCGAACGCTACTGGTATCTGTTTCGCATCATGCCGCAGCAAAAGCGCGATGTCATTGAGGCCTGGAATGCACGGTCCGACCATCGCTCATGGCATGCCCACCAGATCAAGGCCGAGATGGTTAGCGGCGTGCGTCAGGACCTGCAGAAAAACGTCCGCACAATCCAGACACTGGTGGCGATTTGCCCACTGCTGGGTTTGCTCGGTACCGTAACCGGCATGGTTGCGGTATTCGACGTGATGGCGTTCTTCGGTACCGGTAACGCACGCGCGATGGCCGCTGGCGTATCGCAGGCGACCATTCCGACTATGGCCGGCATGGTCGCCGCGCTTTCCGGCGTCTATTTTGCTTCGCATCTTGATCGTAAAGCCGATGTCGAAGCAGGCCGGCTCGAAGACATGCTGCAGCATGATCACGCTGAATAAATGCTGCCGTTGATTAAGACATTAGATTGAAGGATTCGCTTACATGAATCGAAGACATGCAGCCAAGGATGAGCCTGAAATCAACATCACGCCGATGTTGGATATCGTGTTTATCATGCTGATTTTCTTTATCGTCACGACTACTTTCGTGCGTGAAACCGGTGTCGAAGTAGAGCGCCCGGACGCGATCACAACGGAACCACGCCCACAGAGTAATGTCTTGATAGCTATACGCGACAATGACGAAATCTGGATGAACGGTCGTGCCATTGAACTGAGTGATGTCAGAACGCTTGTGCAGCGCGCGCGGGCAGAAAACCCAGAAGGCAGCGTTATGCTGATTTCAGACAAAGGCGCTCGTACCGGGACGCTGGTCGACGTTATGGATCAGGTGCAGGCCGCGGGCGTGACGCGAATGGCCATATCTGCCGATCAAGCCGGTGGAGGATAGATGCGTTAATGAACAGCGGAATCCGATATCTTTTTTCAATATTCGTCGCCATTGTGGTAACGCTTAGCGCATTTTATCTAATGCATGAATTGATTGCGGATGACGTTGTTGCGGCCCAAGTGACTGAGCCGCATTCGACTATTCGTTTCGATCAGTTTGAGATTGAAA
>JBCCHH010000135.1:0-5365 GCA_039028855.1 Pseudomonadota bacterium
GGGCACTATGGACAATTTCGGCTCAAATCATTCGGTCCGACCAGACTACATCAAATTTGCATTGATTTGGTTTACACCGATCATTGCGCTGATATTTGGCCTTAGCCTGACCTACCTGGGCGGTCTGAGTGGTGCAGCCGCGACCACCGCCGCAGTAACGCTTTGGTGCGCGATTTGGTGGTTGAGTGAAGCCGTGCCCATCCCGGTGACTTCATTATTGCCTTTGTCCGTACTGCCATTATTGGGCGCCTTGACGCCGTCTGAAGTAGCACAAAGCTACGGCAGCCCTCTGATTCTGCTGCTGCTCGGCGGCTTCATGCTATCGGGAGCGTTAGCCCGTTCGGGTGCACACAAACGGCTGGCAATGAACATGATCCGTCTGTGCTCGCGGCTGGGCACGCGCGGCCTGGTGTTGGGTTTTATGCTGGCCGCGGCCGGGCTTTCGATGTGGATATCGAACACCGCCACAACGTTGATGCTGTTGCCGGTGGCGCTCGCAGTACTCGAGGATGAGCGCTTTCGCAAACTCACGGTTCCGTTACTTCTGGGTACGGCCTATGCGGCCAGCATCGGCGGTACCGCCACGCCGATCGGCACACCGCCGAATTTGATTTATCTGCAGGTCTCAGCGGATCAATTCGGCACCGCGCCGTCGTTTCCGCTATGGATGAGCTGGGGCTTGCCGGTGGTTCTGTTGATGCTGCCGCTGGTATTTTTCTGGCTGACGCGCGCGGTCAAACCCGGCCGGATGCCAGCCATCGAATCGCCCGGTCCATGGCGCACGGCGGAAATTCGCGTGCTGATCATTTTCGGCATCACCGCACTTTTGTGGATGACGCGCAGCGCACCCTTCGGCGGCTGGCAGGAGGCACTCAATCTGCCGATGGCCAACGATGCGGCCGTCGCCATGCTGGCCGTAGTGTTGCTGTGCATGATTCCTTCAGGCAACGATCATGAACCCGGTCAAAGCAGCCATCATCGAAGCGTACGTCTGCTTGACTGGGAAACGGCCGGCAACATCCCCTGGGGCGTGCTGTTGTTGTTTGCCGGCGGCATCACGCTGGCGCGTGCGTTTATGGAAACCGGCTTGAGCGATAGCCTGGCCGGCCATCTGACCATTTTGGCCGGCATGCCGACCTGGCTGATGGTGCTGTGTATCTGTTTGTCGGTGACCTTTCTGACCGAAGTCACGAGTAACACCGCGACAACTTCGCTATTAATGCCGGTACTCGCATCGACCGCCATCGCTACCGACCTCCCGCCTGAACTGCTCATGGTACCCGCAGCAATCAGCGCATCGTTTGCATTCATGCTGCCGGTGGCGACCGCACCGAATGCGGTGATCTACGGCTCAGGGAAAATTCCGATACGAGTGATGGCGCGTGAGGGTTTTATGTTGAACCTGATCGGCGCGGTAGTGATTACGTTGGTCGTGTTATTTCGTTTCGGCAACTAGCATACCCGCGCTCGGCCATAACCGAGCATTCGACAGACCGACCGCGTTGCGGCTACCATGAGCCGCAAAATGTCTGACCTTCATCCCACATCCGAGTCTTTTTCGACGCTGCGCAAAGCGTTTGGGCCGGGCCTGCTCATGGCGGCCGCTGCGGTCGGCGTATCGCATTTGGTTCAAGCCACACGCGCCGGCGCCGAATACGGCATCGCGCTGCTGCTGCTATTGATCGTGGCCTGCGCGCTCAAATATCCCTTCCTGGAATTCGGTCCACGCTATGCCGCGGCTACGGGCGAAAACCTGATCAACGGCTATCGAAGGATGGGCAAACTCACGTTCGGCATTTTTCTGTTTGTGCTGTGCTCAACCATGTTTATTACGCTGGCCGCCATCACGCTGGTCACAGCCGGTCTGACCAGCCTGGTATTCGGGCTGGACCAGTCGATTTTTCTGATTGCCAGTCTGGTGCTCGGCGCCTGCGTGCTGATCATGGCGATCGGCAGCTACGGCGGACTGGATCTGCTGATGAAGATCATCATGTCGACACTAGCGTTGGCGACGATTTTTGCGGTTGCGCTGGCATTCGGCCATCAGCCCAGCCTTGCACCGCTGGCCCAATCGTTCACCCAAGACGACCTACTGACCGGTGCCACGCTGGCCTTTGTGCTGGCCATGCTCGGATGGATGCCGATTCCACTCGATTTTGCCGCTGTGCATTCAGTCTATTCCCAGCAGCGTACGCATCTGACCGGTCAACGACCCAGCGTGCGGCATGCCAGCCTGGATTTTGCCATCGGCTATATCGGCGCGGTAATTCTGGCCGTGTGCTTTCTGCTGCTGGGCGCCTTGACCATGTACGGCACGGGCACATCGTTCAGCAACAATGCGGTCGAGTTCGCCGGCCAGCTGACCAATATGTATACCCAGAGTCTCGGTCAATGGTCGCAGCCGCTGATTGCCTTCGCCGCGCTGGCGACGATGTTCTCCACCGCATTGACCGTGGCCGACTGCTACCCGAGAATCTGGCGCGTGACCTTCGCGCATCTGGTCAACGGCAATATCGACCAGGTAGCCGCCTCGCCGCCACCGCCCGATCGCGTCCGCCATGTCAGTATTATGGCGCTGGTCTGCATCGGCACGCTGATCATCATCGCGCTATTCGGGCGTAACTTCCGCCCATTGATCGACTTCACCACTACCGTCGCCTTCCTCGCCGCCCCGGTCATTGGCTGGATGAACCTCAAACTCATCACCGGCCCGCACACGCCGGCAGAAGCCCGCCCCGGCAAACTGCTGCTCGGCCTGGCCTGGATTGGGATGGTGTTTCTGATCGGCTTTTCCGTCGTCTGGCTGATCTGGAAAATTTCAGGCTATTTCACGTAGCGTTTGAAACTCTGCGCTGCCAGCGGCATTACTCAAGGTCACCGACAAAAACCGGATCATTCGCCGCGAATGGTCGAGGCGCAGGCCGGTTCTGCTCATACAAGGCCATATTCGCCTGGAGATGTGGATTCGACTCGAGCGTGCCGTTTTTCAGTGCCTCAAAGATGGCCTGAGCCTGAAGATCCAATGCATCGTCAAACCGGGACTGCGCCGCATACACCATGGCCAGCGTCTCGGCCGAACCCAGACCCGGCTGGCTCTCGTAGATCTGCTCTGCCCAGTCGGCAGCTTCTACCAACTCGGCCTGGTTGGACGCCAAGCAGGTGGCCCGCAGTCGAGCTAAGGCCGTGCCGATAGAAACGCTGATGCCAGCCAACTCGATCGACTGCTCAAATGCCTGGCCGGCCGACTCACACTGATTTTGAGCAATCTGTGCGATACCCTGCCAGTACCACCAGCGCGCCTGATCCTGAGTAGACTCGGCACGATTGGTAAGCTGTTCAAACTGGCTGAGCGCTTCGGCCGGCTGATTTTGTTTCAAGTAAAGATAGGCCATGGCCGCACGTGCGGGCTCATATGCAACATCCACCTGCAAGGCCCGTCGATAGCGGTTGAATGCCATGGCTGAATCTTCAAGCTCGTCTAATTGGCCCAGGCCAAGCCAGGCTTCAGGATTGTTTGGCTCCAGCTCTGTAGCACGTTCATAGGCGCCGCGCGCCAGTTCAAACCGATCAATACGGGCCAGCAAATTGGCATAGTTCAACAAAATATTGGTATCGTCCGGATCGAGCTGCAAGGCCAGTGAAAGCGCGGCCGCGGCCGCCTCATAATTACCCTGTTCCGCCTGGGCCAGACCGCTCTCGAGATAAAACTGCGGGCTTAGCGATTGCGCCTGCACGGATGCCAGCACAGGGTCATCAAAACCCTCCAGACCTTCGCCCGACAAGGCGAATTCAGCCCTGGCTTCGTCGATCCGACCCAGTTCGCGATACGCTAAACCGAGCATTTGATGCAAACGCGTGGCGGATGGGTCGAGCTCAACCGCCTGATTCAGCAACATGACCGCACGTTCCGGATCACTCGAGCGCAGCGCTACACGCCCAAGCCCGCCTATGGCGGCTGCAGAGTCGGGTTGCAAACTCAGCGCACGATCGAAATCCGCACCAGCGCGATCCCAATCAGCCTTTTCCAGCCAGGCTCGGCCGCGCCGGATCAGGGCCGGAAATAGCACATCGGGAAAGGCCTGATCCAAGGCCCGGTCATAGGCCGCAATGGATTCGTCAATGCGCCCATCCGCATATTCAATAATGCCGACCAGGTAGTGCCAATCCGACCGGTCGGGCATCAACATCAGGGCGTTGGCAAACGCCACTTGTGCCTGAACCATCAGCTCATGCGCAAGATGCACCTTGCCCAGATCAGCATAGGCATTGGCAATATCGACACTCGAACCCCCGGCATTTTCAATCGCGCTTAGACGCGCCTGGCTTTGTTCAATCGTTTGCCGAACCAGTTCGGTCAGGTCGGCCGACTGTAGTTCGGGGATGGGTTGAAGCGACACCGCAGCCTGCGCGTGAACCAGATTCATGAATGAACACGCTCCGATCAAGAAACAGAAAATCATGGCCTTAGGCCCACAAGCACGCGTATTCGACATCATTCTGAACCCTGTCCTTTACGAATCACATGGTATTGATCGACCGATAGATCGATAAATCGTTCGTGCTGACCATCCGGCCAGCGCACGACAATAGCCTGTGGCTGATCATCATTTACCAGGCCGAGTACGATTCTCGGATCGTTCGCCGACGCATAGGACCCATCGCTACGCGAGCGGCGCGACCAGCTTTTTTTGCCTTGCTCAAGTAACCAGACCACGCTGCCGGTCAGATCGCGTTCGCCTTCGCTATCAGTCAAACGCAGACCCAGCCAGTGGTTGGCTGCAGCCTGGTTGATCAGGATGCGAGCCGGGCCGTGATTATTGACAATCACAAGATCGACCCGGCCGTCATTATTGATATCGCCAAACGCTGCACCCCGGCTGCTATGCGACGGCCGAAATGCCTGACCGCCGCGTTGCGTGGCATCCTCGAATCGACCTTCCGTATTGCGGAAAATCTGATTGCTTTGGCGATACGGGAAATCACTGCCGACCTGAACCTGAGCCTGTTCAACGACCACCGCGCCATTAACCACAACCAGGTCCAGCCAACCATTGTTGTCAATATCGACAAACGCCGTTCCAAAGCCGGTAAACGGCAGACTAGGCGGACCCAGCAGAGAAGCCGTAGTCGCATCGCTGAACCAGCCTTTACCGTCATTGGAATACAGCGTGTTGGTCTCACGCTTCAAATGAGTAATAAAAATATCCTCGCCACCGTTACGATCAAAGTCAGCCGCATCCACGCCCATACTGGCTTCAGCAGCACCATCGGCGTTGACTGCGCTGCCGGCCAGGAAGGCATCGTCAATAAACTTCAATTCTCCCTGATTCACCCAGTAGGAATTGGCCACGCCGTCGTTGGCCAC
>JBCCHH010000136.1:0-5358 GCA_039028855.1 Pseudomonadota bacterium
CATCGCTGGCGACTGAGTCGTTTATTTCAGCGGCCTCGTTCCAGGAAACCACGCGCGTATTGACTGACGCGGCCGTTCGCGGCACGGTCGACAATCTGCGTGGCCTGAAAGAGAACGTGATTGTCGGACGCCTGATTCCGGCCGGTACTGGTCGCGTTGCGCGTCTGATGCGCAAGGAAGAGGCCGAGTTGCCGACGGGTGATACCGAAGCTGAATTGGCTGCGCTGCTGCGGGCCAATGAGGCCGAAGGCGACGAGGCAGTGGTTGAGGCCGAAGCCGAAGTTGAAAGCAGTGGTTCTGCCGAAGAAAGTACTGAATGATCGTACTGTACGATTGGAAGTAATCATCCGCGGCGGCGGGCATTAAAGCCTGCCGCCGCTGGTATTTGGACCGATTTACGGGTACAATTCCGCGGTTATGAGTTATCTAAATGGTTGCGGGTTGTAATTTCCCGTTCAGCCAGAAATTATTTGCAGGAGCAGTCATGGTCAAGATCAGACTGGCGCGCGGCGGCGCCAAAAAACAGCCGTTTTATCATATCGTCGTAACCGACAGCCGCAGCCGTAGAGATGGCCGCAATATTGAGCGCGTGGGTTTCTTTAATCCGGTCGCGCGCGGCCAGGAAGAACGACTGCGCGTGAACAGCGAGCGTATCGATCACTGGCTCGGTCTGGGTGCACAGGTTTCCGATCGCGTCGGCAAGCTGATCGCTGAAGAGCGTCGCGCGAACACAGCCAAAGCCTGAGTCTTCCCATGACTACTGGCGCCGACGAGCGAGTAGTACTCGGTCGACTCGATGGCGCCTGGGGCGTAGCCGGCTGGGTCAAGGTGTTTTCCTATACCGATCCGCCGCAAAACATTTTTGATTACCAGCCCTGGCAGCTTGAACAGCCGCCGGGGCTGATTCGTGTGCATGAGTGGAAACAGCAGGGCCCGCGTTTGCTTGCCCGGCTGGATACCGTCGATACTCGCGAGCAGGCCGAGTATCTACGCGGCCAGACCTTGTATCTGCAGGCGGAAGATCTGCCCGCGGTAGAAACCGGCCGATACTATTGGCGCGATCTGATCGGGTTGAATGTGATCAACCGTGAAGGCGAGCAGTTAGGGCGAATACGCAAACTCGTCGACGCTGCCGTGCACGATGTGATTTGCGTACGGCCGCTCGAATCTGGCGCCGATGATCTTTTGATTCCTTTCGTGATGGGTCATTACGTCGATAGCGTCGAGCTCGATCAAGGTCGAATCCTGGTCGACTGGCAGAGCGACTGGTCCGATGCTGACTGAAATTTCCGTTGTCACGCTGTTTCCGGAATGGTTTGATTCATTCAAAAGCATGGGCCTGACCGGTCGGGCGCTGGCCGATCAACGTATCCGGCTGCAGTGCTTCAATCCAAGGGACCACGCTCAGGGTGTGCATCGCAGTGTCGATGATCGTCCCTACGGTGGCGGCCCGGGTATGGTTATGCGACCCGAGCCGCTGGCGTTAGCCATTGAGCAGGCCAAAGCCGGTCGCGATGCGCCGGTTTCAGGGCTAAGCCCGCAGGGCCGCAGGCTCGATCAGCAGGCGATCGAAATGCTGGCCAAGCGCGAGCGTATCATCCTTGTTTGCGGTCGTTATGAAGGCATCGACGAGCGTGTGAATGCGTCGCTAATCAACGAAGAATGGTCGCTTGGCGATTTCGTGCTGTCGGGCGGAGAATACGCCGCTGCCGCGTTGATTGATGCCGTAGTCCGTCTGCAGCCTGGTGTGCTCGGCCATGAGCTTTCGGCCGAACAGGATTCGTTTAGTTCCGGTCTGCTCGATCATCCGCATTATACCCGGCCTGAGATCTGGCGCGATCTGCCCGTGCCTGAGGTATTGCAAAGTGGCGATCATGCCGCGATTGCGAAATGGCGGCGGCAACAAGCGTTGTTACGCACATTCGAGCGGCGGCCGGACCTGCTGCAAAACGCAGCCTTGAATGACGAAGATCGCGCCTTTCTGGAGCAAATCAAGCGCTCAAGCTAGCGCGTAGTGTGTCGTTAGCGTCTGATACATCTGAGATCAATCCTTGTCAAACCGAGCCTGAATTACTGTGCGATCTAATATCACAAACCTATTTGCCACTGCAATAACCGCAATCCTGCTTTCCTTGCCGCCCGCTGATGGAAACGCAGCTGAGTTCGTCACGGCCGAATGTGAACTCGGTATTTATCGGAATGATGCTTCCGCTTTCGTTGTGATTACGCCACTGGATGAAGGACATCGCTACAGCTTCGATGATGGCGTTTTTGGGCTCATACCTTCGGCTCAGGCATTGGTTGAATGCGGAGAGGGCGTAGTCCGGGTTCGTGGCAGCGAGGTTTGGCCTCAAATCGAACTCCAACAAACCGATACCGTATTTGAGTCGAAAGGCATTCAACTGGCCGGCCGCCTGATCGAACCGATCAATGCCAATCCGCAGACGCCACTGGTGATCTACGCACACGGTTCCGAACCCTGGGGCTGGATCGGCACTGCGCGCGATCCGTATCAAATGGTGGGTCGCGGTATTTCGGTGTTTGTGTACGACAAGCGGGGTACGGGCAGATCGGAAGGAACCTACAACCAGAATTTTCCGCTGCTGGCCGATGACATGGTTGCTGCCGCCGCAGAGGCCAAACGCCTGGCACAAGGTCGATTCGGGCGCTTTGGGCTGTTTGGCTTAAGCCAGGGCGGCTGGATTGCGCCGCTGGCGGCCGAACGTGCAGCTGCTGAGTTTATTGGTATCGGTTACGGTCTGGTGGTTGATATCACAGAAGAAGATGCGGCTCAGGTTGAACTGGAGCTGCGCGAAGCCGGCTATGGCGATGAGGTCATCGCTAAGGCGCGTAGGATTACCGACGCAACCGGCCTGATTGCGCGTTCAGGCTATACCGAGGGGCTGGACGAGCTGGATCAGTTGCGCGAAGCCTATGGCGGCGAAGTCTGGTTTTCACAAATTCGAGGCGGTTTCAGCGGTGTCATCCTGGGTATCTCGACCGATGAGTTGCGTGCCAATGGGATTCCGCAGTTTGATCATCTGAATATCGACTGGTCGTTGAACCCGGCTAACGTGTTGAGCCAGGTACAGGTGCCGCAACTCTGGGTGCTGGCTGCAGACGATCGCGAGGCGCCGGTCGAAAAAACGCTGCAACGATTGAAAATACTGCGCGAGCAGGGTCGCAAGATCGAGATCCGCCTTTTTCCGGGTACCGACCACGGCATGGTGGAATTTAATCAGGCAGCAGACGGTTCGCGTGAATACACGCGGGTTACTGCGGGTTTCTACGACCTGATGGCGGATTGGGCGAAGGGGCAAATGTCGGGTCGCTACGGTCAAGCCGAGCTTCAGTAAGCCTAGGCATTAGCTTGTCTATACCACGATCGGCACTGATGCGTGTTGACTGGAGTATCTGCATAAAAATTATGGTATTAAAGGTGAATTTATCTGGAAAAAAGGCTATAATTTCCGGCTGAATTCGGGTTGCTTTCGTTGCTTAAACGTAATGTCGGCAATTCAGACTGTGCAACTTTCAGGCTTTCCGGCAGCCAGTTAACGGTTTGCAACGGCCCAACATACGGAAAACAGTTATGAGCAATATTATCGACCAGATCAATGCAGAACAGACCGAACGCGAAATTCCGGATTTCTCGGCCGGTGATACCGTAGTGGTCAACCTGTGGGTTCGCGAAGGCGATCGTCAGCGCCTGCAGGCGTTTGAGGGCGTGGTCATTGCACGCCGCAATCGTGGGCTGCATTCGGCCTTTACCGTGCGCAAAATTTCGCACGGCACGGGTGTCGAGCGCGTGTTCCAGAGCTACAGTCCGCTGATTGATTCCATCAAGATTAAACGTCGCGGTCGCGTGCGTCGCGCCAAGCTGTTCTATCTGCGTAATCTGGAAGGCAAGGCCGCGCGGATTCGCGAGAAGCTGACCGGTCGTAATCGCGCCAGAGCCTGATTGGTCGGCGGGCCAGGTTCAAGCCTGTGAATGAATTGAAAGCCCGGCCTTTACAGGTCGGGCTTTTTTTTAGCCACAATCACGATCAAGAACTGAGCAGATGAAAGCCTCCCACCTGCGTTTTTTATCGTATATCTGGCCGCCGTTTCTGGCCGCCGGTATCCGGGTGCGAAAAATCACATCCGATTATCGCTATGTACGGGTGGATATGGTCAACTGGGGCTTGAACCGCAATTACGTCGGTGCGCATTTCGGTGGCAGCCTGTTTGCGATGACCGATCCGTTCTACATGCTGATGTACATCAACCTACTCGGGCCTGAATACATCGTGTGGGACTATTCGGCCAGTATTCGCTTCGTCAAGCCAGGAAGAGGGCGCGTGCATGCCATCTTTGAATTAAGCGACGAAGATCTGGCGCGCGTGCATGAGCATACGCGCAGCGGTGAGCGATTCTTATTCGATCATGTGGTTGACGTAGTCGACCGCGAGGGCGAGGTGGTAGCGAAAATTGATCGCACGTTGTATTTCAAGCGCAAGAACCCCGATCGACAGACAGCGTAAGCGTAGTTATTGATTCATGCGCCGCTGTCGGCCAGGGGGTGATTGGTCGCTGCCGGTTTTTCCCGATCGCCGCGTTTGTTCGAAATGGTCGCGGATGATTCGGTTCGAATTGTACTTGAGCCGTTGAATCTTCCACCCGGTTCGATGACTAGATCGGCGGTCTCGATCTCACCTTCAACCGATCCACCGGCTACGATTTCCAGCCGTTCGGCAGACACACGGCCTTCGAGCTTGCCGCTGACATAAATATTGCGCGCGCGGATATTACCGTTGAACCGGCCCTGTTCGCCGAGCGCGACATCAGCCTTGGATTCGATCTCACCGACGACCTGACCATCAATATGCAGGTTGTCGCTTAAGGTGAGATTGCCGTCCAGCTTGGTGTCGGCTGCGACGATGGTTGATCCACCAGGCTGATCGTGCTGCGCACGGTCTCCGCTAAAGATTCCCATTGTATTCGCGCCTCTTGTTCAAAGATTTGATCGTATTGGTCGATAGACCAGTCGAGAAAAGGTTTCGGGTTCAGTTTGCGACCCAGGTAGTGCACTTCGTAGTGTAGATGTGGTGCAGTGCTGCGTCCGGTATTGCCCGAGCGGCCGATGACCTGGCCTTTGGAAATATATTGGCCGACCCGTACATCGGTCTGATCCAGATGTGCGTAGATGGTTGCAAAACCATAGTTGTGAATGATTTTGACCATCGTGCCAAATCCACTGGAATGGTTGCCGGCAAATTCAACCACACCGTCGGCGGTGGACATCACCTCGGTGCCGGTGGCAGCGCGGAAATCGATCCCGCCATGCAGACGAGTACCTTCAACAATCGGATGATCGCG
>JBCCHH010000137.1:0-5333 GCA_039028855.1 Pseudomonadota bacterium
GAGTCAACAGGGCGGCAGCCAGGTTGCCGCTGTCGACCGTTGAAACGTAGGTTGGATTCAGCGGTTTAAGATTCTGTGTTTCGTACCAGTTGTACCAATGGCCGCGAAAGCGCGGCATGCGCGCCATGGTGTCGGTGATATTGCGCAGCCAGGCCAGCAGACTCAGGGAATCGATCCAGCCAAAATCGTGCGCAGCCAGGCCCGCATTCAGCGCCATACCGATGTTGGTCGGCGAGGTACGATGCGCGAGCAGTGCGCGCGGCTCTTCCTGATAGTTATCGGGCGGCAGCCAGCTATCGTCGGGTCCGATAAAACGGTCGAAGAACAGCCAGGTGCGTCGACCGATCAGTCGCAGGTGATTCTCATCGCGGGCTTTGAGTGTATCGCTTGGCCTTTTAAGTGAGCGATCGACACGCCGGACCCATTCCGGCGCCAGCAGCCATAGCAGCAACAATGGCGATGCCGCCGGTAGCGCGGCCGGATTAAGTGCCGCAACGACTGCGCCGGTGACGAGCGCAAACACAGGCGAAAACCACAGTTCGCGCCACAACAACCAGGCGCCTTTGCGTGCCAGAAAGAGCTGATTGACCTGGGCCGCAGCCTTCCATTGCAGTAAGTGCTTGCGTGATACGCCTATGCGCCAGAGCGTCCGTGTGATCGCATCGATCATGACCCAGGCCTGATACGGCAGCAGAATCAGGTTGTAGATCCAGAATAAAAACTGCCGACCGAGATTCATCGGCGCCGTGCGCAGGAACTGGCCGATAAAGCGCGGCGCAGTCACGCATCGCGTCAGCAGCGTGAACACATCGCTGATCAATGGTGCGCCGATCAGGATTGCTATGAGGCTGGTCCAGGCCCAGGCCGGGCCGATCATGATGCCCGACCAGGCAATCAGAAACAGTGCCAGCAGTACGGGTGGCTGAATGCTGCGGCGTAGATTGTCGATGATTTTCCAGCGATGAATCTTGCGCAGCGGATTGGCCTCACGTCGTCCGTCGGCGAGCGGCACTTGCGGCATCAGCCAGGGCAGCAGTTGCCAGTCGCCACGCACCCAGCGATGCGCCCGCCGCATGAACGAAACGACGGTTGGCGGATACTGCTCCAGAAGTACGATATCGGTGGCCAGGCCGACTGTGCCGTGGATGCCCTCGAGCAGGTCGTGGCTCAGCAGCGTGTTTTCCGGAATGCGGTTGCCGAGCGTCTGCTCAATCGCATGCCAGTCGTAGATGCCCTTGCCGGTAAAAATGCCGTGACCAAACAGATCGTGATAGGTATCGGAAGCGGCGCTGGTGTATAAATCCAGCGTGACATCGCCTGAGAATACGTGTGTGAATCGCGTCGAACGAGTGGTTTCAGGGTCAACTTCGAGTCGTGGCTGAATGATGCTGTAGCCGTGCGTGAGTTGGCCGGTTTGATCGTTAATGACAGCTTGACTCAAGGGATGTGCGAGCGTGCCAATCATGCTGCGCGCAGCACCCGGCGGCATGCGCGTGTCGGCGTCGAGCGTGATGACATAACGTACGCCGTCGAGCGTATGCAAATCGCCGAAAGTCGTGCTGTAGCTGGTGGTTTGATCGCCGGCCAGCAGATCGTTAAACTCCATCAACTTGCCGCGCTTGCGCTCCCAGCCCATCCAGCGATTTTCGGCTTCGTTCCATTGGCGTTTGCGGTTCAGGAACAGAAACGGTTGTTCATATTCGCTGTGGCCATAGCGCTGGTTCAGTGCCTCGATATGCTGAGCGGCTCGATCGAGAATGCCCTGGTCCTTTTCCGTTTCGGCTTCGTGCGCGTCGGCCAGATCGCTGAGCACGGCGTAGACAATTTCCGGATCCTCATTGCCGAGGTAGTTTTTCTCCAGCGTTTCGAATACGGTGTCGACTTCATCGCTACTGCCGAACAGCACAGGCACCACGACGACGCTGCGGAAGCGCGTGGGAATGCCACGCTCGAAGGCCAATCGAGCTAGCCGCCGTGGCGGTAACAGCCAGGTAATCAGGCCGTTGACCATGGCGGTAGCCAGGCCCATCAGCGGAATTAGCGTAAGAATCGTAACCAGCGCGGTCAGCGCCAGGGGTTTGTTGAGACCGGTCAGCACAAGGTACAGCGCGATCGTCGGAATCAGGCTCAGCATTGCAGTCAAGCCGAAATAAATCGGCCCTGGCCAGCGTCGGCAGATGTTCAAAAGGCGTCGGCGCATGGATGGCCGAAAACCAATCGTATCGGTCAAGTCCGACCAGCCGCCCGAAATCAGCGCGAAGCCGACGTGGCGCTTGCGCGGTTGTTTGGCCTGCTCGCAATGTTCAAGAATGCGTTGGGTAACTTCAACTTCGGATAATTTGCTGCCACGCGCCAGCTCTTCAACGCGCGAACGGTAGTTGTTGCGTGATTCGAAATCCATGTCGCTATAGGCAGCGGCCGGGTCTTGCGTAAGCATTTTCTCGATCACACAGAGCCGTTCGAAGATCGATTGCCAGTCGCAGTTATTGAGTACGCGCAGGCTGGTGATGCATTCGGCAATACGATCGGTAGCGACGGAGACTTCATCTTGCTGGCCGCCGTTGGACTGCTCGGCCGCATCGGCCAGTTGTTCGATCAACACGCGTCCCATGGCCGTAGGCAGCGCCCACAATTCGCCGATGGTCAGCGGCATGCGTTTCTGATATTGATGAACAGTCTTTTCGAGCCAGCTCAGATCGAGCGGCTGCTGGCCGAGTTCAATCAGCTCGAATGCGAGCGCTTCGACATGCGTCGATACTTTTTCATGCTCGGCAATACCGGGTAGTTCGCGCAGAAAGCGTTTCGGCAAATGCTTGTGAACCGCTTCGAGCGCTTCTTCAACAATATGACGATTATCCAGCAGCCATTCCTGCGCGCGCGTGACAATACCGGTTTGCTGAAAATCAGCCTGAACGGCCTGGTAGATTTGCTTGAAGCGGCGTTTGAGCTGCTTCATCGGTAGAGGCGTGATGCTGCCCATGCTGGGCCGCAAACGGCGCCCGCTTAATTGTTCAAACGTCGTTTCAAGCTCGGAACTCAACGCTGCGTAGTCATCTGCCGGCGAGTATGGATTCGCCGCAGGGGTCGCCAGGTCTGAAGGCAGCGCATCAGACGGCGTGGTCATGCTCGCCTCGTCGGCGTCGTTTATGTTTGGCATAACGGCATGGCTTAGTCGTCCGCCGTATTTGCGTTATGGCCAATCGCGTTGCTGCCATTACCGTTATCGTTCAGGCGTAAACTGTCCTGCAGCGTCAGCACCGGAATATCGGTCGCGGCCAGCAGAGATTGGCAAATCGATTCACGGCTCCAACCATTGAGTTCGGCACCGCCGTAGGCTGTCAATATCATTAAATCGGCCTGTTCCTGTTGCGCTACTTCGGCAATGCGCTGGGCTGGATTGACTGCAGCCTCGAGCTGGATGCGGATCTGATGATGCGGTGCCAGTCGCTGGCTGACTTCTTCCATGTAGGCCTGAGCCGATCGCTCGTTGCATTCGATCAGTTGTTTACGCAGCGCGTGTTCCTGTTCGGTGAGCGGCCGTTTGCGCGTCATGGCCGGAATGCCAAATACATGTAGTAGCACGATATCGGCGTCATGTTTTTGATCGAGCTTGCGCGCAAAGTGAATCGCCAGCTCGGCTTTGCGTGAGCCATCCAGCGGCACGAGCAATCGCTGATACCCCGGCGGTTGTGCGGTCGTTTCGACCTTGCGCACAATCAGATAGGACACGTTGACTGTCGTCAGAATTTTATGTGCGGTGCCGCCAAACGGAAAATCGCTGCGGCCGCTGATGCCGTAGGTCGAAAGTACCAGCAGATCAATCGCCTGGTCTTGAATAAACTGTGCGATGCGTTCAGCCGGCTTGCCTTCGGCCAGTACGGATTCGATTTCAAGCGTGTTTTTGGTTTCGCGCTGGCCCGTTTCGAGCTTGTGATTCAGGTAACGCTGCGCTTCGGCCCGATGCAGGCGCCATTCCAGCGTGTCGGGGGCTTGATCGAGCGGTTGATGGGTATCGAGCACGCGCAGCAAAAAAATCTTCGCGCCGGTGGCCTGGGCGATGGCTAAGGCATGCTGATAGGCCGTTTCTGCAAACGCAGAGCCGTCCAAGGGAACGAGAATTCTGGATAAGGCCAAACCGACGACTCCTCAAGTAGTTGACCAATCATCCTAACCCGATCAACCGCGTCAGCGGGGTTTCAGTTGCGTTGCATTCGTGCTGGTGAACGTGTTGTTGCGCAAAAAATCGAAAAACGACTACCGTTGCGGCCTGCAGCCGAAATGCTGCTCAAATTGATCAGCCAGCGTGGTTCGGTCGATCATGTACCCTTGCGGAGCCGGATGTGCGATTTTGATCGAACCCATTAGCGAACCCAAGCGGGCCGCATCGGCTGCTGGCCAGCCGTGGCTGAGGCCATGCAGTAGACCGGCGCGGTAAGCATCGCCGCAGCCGGTTGGATCAGCAATCGCTTCGGGTTTGGCAGCAGCAATCGTTTCTTCGCCGTCGCTTGTGATCATGCGCGAGCCCTCGCCGCCGTGGGTCACGATCAGACCCTGCTTGAGCGTGTCGAGCGCGGCCTGATGGTCGAAGCCGGTTTTCTGTGCAATCATTTCCCATTCATAGGAGTTGACCGTCAGCCAGTCGGCGCCGGTCATCATTTGTCTGAGCTCATCGCCGCAAAACATCGGCAGGCCCTGGCCGGGATCAAAGATATACGGAATGCCCGCAGTGCGGAACTGTTCGGCGTGTTCGAGCATGGCCTGCTTGCCGTCCGGCGAAATAATGCCGTAGCGAATCGAACCGTCGTCTGGCACTTTGTTATGTCGGTTCTCATCCATCGCGCCCGGATGAAACGCGGTAATCTGATTGTCGTCCAGATCGGTCGTGATATAGGCCTGGGCGGTAAAGAAGTCATCATCGCGATGCACAAACTGCTGACTGATATCGAGTTCGTCGAGTCGATCGGCATAGCGATCGAAATCTGCGCCGACGGCTGCCATTGGTAGTGGATCGTCGCCGAGCAGTTTAAGCCCATAGGCGATATTGCCCGCGCAGCCACCGAAATTGCGCCGCATCTCCGGCACCAGAAACGCCACGTTCAGCATATGTGTCTTGTCGGGCAGGATATGGTCACGAAAACGCTGCGGAAAGACCATGATCGTGTCATAGGCGAGCGAGCCGCAAATCAGTATGGACATTAGGTTTAGCGTTGGTGAATCAGTTGGGGAGTATACAGAAGCTTGCTGCTTATGCTTTAGTTTTGCGAAGCCCATGCCCATCAGAAGCGTTTGGGCCATGTTTCGGCCATCGGTTATCTTGGATCAGTACACCGTGC
>JBCCHH010000138.1:0-5329 GCA_039028855.1 Pseudomonadota bacterium
CCAGCAGCATGCCGTCCAGCAGCGCCTGACCCAGACCCTGCTGACGCACCGATGCCGCCACGCAAAGATTGAGCAGGTGCGCTTCGCCGGCTGCTGCTGACAGCACGGCATAGCCGGAAATCTCGCCACCCTGCTCAAGCACGCGGCAGCAATAGCCAATCCGAAGGCAGTCGGAAAAAATGCCGTAGCTCCACGGAAATGAATAGGCATCCTGCTCAATTTCAGAGACTTCACTGAGATCGCTGCGGCGCATGGGCCGGATATGCAGTTGAGATTCGAGCACGGCAGCCATATCAGCCAGCCAGACGCGATGACAGTTGCAGCCACAATGTTTTACGTGCTGCGCCGGACTGCGACAGTTCAGACAAGGGCGATGTTTCAATCACGCGCGGATCGTTGAGCCGGGCACGACCGGGACGACGCGCCGAGTCGCTGTCAGCAAACACCAGCACGTGCTCAATGCCGCGCGCCTGCCATTCGTCCGCTGCAACGCCGGCATCGGCCGAATCGGCCCACTCGCCGAAGCGGCACCGTTGAGCACCAATACTAGCGACAATGTCGTCCATCAATACGCGATACTCTTCGGACACACCACCGTGACAAACCAGCAGCCAGTCGCCGCTGCCCGCCGCCAGGCGAATACGCGGCGCGTGGCCGGCCGCATGCGGCATGCGCACGGGCCGCGGTGACCAAAGGTCAATACCCATAGCCTGCAGGCGCCGGGCGCTGGTGGCGGCTACTCGGCTCAAGTGCTGTCTCGCTTGCGATTTTTGCGCCGCTGATAGCGACCGAACACCGTCAGCAGCAAACCGGCACTGACATATACCACGCCGACCGTAAACAGCCCGGCCGGCAAATCGATCGCGAGCAATACGATCACGACCAGCAGCACGAAGATCCAGGTAATCGGCACCCGGCCACGCGTGCCGCCGCCCTTGAAGCTGATGTAACGCACGCGCGAGATCATCAGACTGCCCAAAATAACCGTCAGCGCGAGCATGAGCCAGGCCACAGCTTGTGGATCAATCGAGCGGCTTTCAAGAAACCAGATCGTGGAAACCAGCGTGCCGGCTGCGGCCGGGCTGGCCAGGCCCTGGAAAAAGCGCTTGTCGGCAACACCACCAGCCTGCGTATTGAAGCGCGCCAGCCTCAAAGCGGCGCAAGCACTATAGAAAAATGCTGCCAACCAGCCGACCTGTTGGCCAATCGGCCCGACTAAATGCAGGGTATCGAGCGACCACATCCAGACCAACAGCGCCGGCGCCAGGCCGAACGAGACCATATCCGACAGGCTGTCGTACTGGCTGCCAAATTCCGATTGCGTACCCGTCATGCGCGCAACCCGACCGTCGATGCCATCGAGAAAACCGGCAATGACCACGGCAATACAGCCGGCAACATACTCACCCTGGACCGCCGAAACGATGGCAAAGAAACCGGCCAGCAGAGCCGATGTCGTCAACGCATTCGGCAATAGATAGGCACCGCGCGCAGGCGGCTTTTGCAGGCTGGATTGATTTTCACTCACCTATACACCTCCTGACAATTGGATGAATCGGTCGGGCACCACACCAAGGCTATCCTAAACCGAGACAAAATTCCTTGCATGAAGCAGTAAAAAATGGCTACTCTATGGCATTGATTCGACTTGGTGAGCGACCATGCGTACATTACTTTGGACGGCAATGCTGCTAGTTGCGCTGATGCTAAGCGCATCGGCAGATGCACAAACCTATTTCAAATGGACGGATGATCAGGGCACGGTGCATTTCACGGCCGAACCGCCACAGGATCGGGCGTATGAGCGCATCGACACGTCCGGCAACGTTATCGGCCACTCAGACGCTGAAGCTGTCAATCCGAATGACTCAAACAGCGACCAGCGTCAGAATGACGCGGTGCAGATGCCGCGCCAGGGAGAACCCGACCCCGAAGAAGTCGCTGCACGCTGCGCCCAGGCACGTGAAAATTTATTCTGGCTCGAAAACCGCCGTCGTATCGCGGTTGAAAATCCTGATGGCACAGAAGAACTGGTCGAAGGCGACGCTCGTATCGAAATGGTCGGAGAAACCCAGGCGTTTATTGACGAGTGGTGCCAGGGCGGTTGATCTTAGCTTGATTCATTTGTCAAAAAAACATTTAAACCGCAAATGAATGCGAATAGACGCAATTGAAACCACAACCGATTGACGTGTTCTTTGTTTTCAAAAAACCTCTGACTGACCTGATTGGCCATTACAGTCCGCGCCGCTTCATATCGCTGAAAAGCGTAACCTTATTCGCCTGTATTTGCGTTCATTCGCGGTTATCGAGTTTCTACTTTTAATCCGCGTTCATCTGCGTAATCTGCGGTAAATCAATCAGAAACTGCTAGACTTGCAGGCTTGATTCAACGTCTGCGAACAGCATAATGAAAACCAGCCAATTTCACCTCGTCACTCAGCGCGAGGTGCCCAACGATGCCGAGATCGTCAGCCACCAGCTCATGATCCGCAGCGGCATGATCCGCAAACTTACCTCCGGCATTTATAGCTGGACGCCTTTGGGCCTGAAAGTGCTGCGCAAGGTCGAGCAGATCGTGCGGGAAGAAATGAATGCCTCGGGCTGCCTCGAAATGCTGATGCCGTCCGTGCAGCCATCGGAACTGTGGCAGGAAACGAATCGCTGGGATAACTTCGGTCCGCTGCTGCTGAAGATGACCGACCGCGCCGGGCGCGAATTTGCGTTTGGCCCGACGCACGAAGAAGTGATCACCGAATTCGCGCGTGCCGAGGTGCGTTCGTACAAGCAGTTGCCGATCTGTTTCTACCAGATTCAAACCAAGTTTCGCGATGAAATCCGGCCGCGCTTCGGCGTGATGCGGGCCCGCGAATTTCTGATGAAAGACGGCTATTCGTTGCATATCGACGAGGCCGACCTGGATGCGTTTTACCAACTCATGTACCGCACCTAAACGCGCATCTTCGGGCGCCTGCAGCTCCAATTCAAGGCCGTTGAGGCCGATTCAGGCAATATCGGCGGCGCGACTAGTCATGAATTTCACGTGCTGGCCGACTCGGGCGAAGATGCGATTGCGCATGTCAAAGGCGGGGCCTATGCGGCCAATGTCGAACGCGCCGAAGCGCTCGCGCTCGGCCAGCGCACCAAACCGAGCGAGGATATGCGCGAGGTCGATACGCCGAACGCCAAGACCATCGAACAACTGGTCGAGCAGTTTGATCTGCCGATTGAGAAAACGGTCAAGACGCTGGTGGTGCATGCCAGTGAAGATCAGGACCATGAGTTGATTGCACTGCTGGTCCGCGGCGATCATGAGCTGAACGCGGTCAAGGCCGAAAAATTGGCCGAAGTGGCCAGCCCGCTGGTGATGGCCGATGAAGGCGAAATCCGCAATGCCATTGGCGCCGGTCCCGGCAGCCTCGGGCCAGTCAACTTGCCGATTCCTGTAATTGTCGATCGCTCGGTCGCCGAAATGAACGATTTCGGGGCCGGTGCCAATATCGACGACAAACACTATTTCGGTATCAACTGGGAACGCGACGTAGCACTGCCGCCGGTTGCCGATTTGCGTAACGTGATCGAGGGTGATCCGGCAGCCGACGGTAGCGGAGTTCTATCCTTACTGCGCGGCATCGAAGTTGGCCATATCTTCCAGCTTGGCACCAAATATTCCGAAGCCATGAATGCCGTGGTAATGGATGAAAACGGCCGCGCCCAGCATCCTTGGATGGGCTGCTACGGCATCGGCGTATCACGCATTGTCGCAGCCGCGATTGAGCAGAACCATGACGAACACGGGATTATCTGGCCTGATGCGCTGGCGCCGTTTTCCGTTGCGATTCTGCCGCTCAATCACCAGAAAGCTCATCGCGTGCGCGAGCAGGCCGATCGACTGTATCAGACGCTGATCGAAGCGGGTGTCGACGTGCTGATGGACGACCGCCCGCTGCGCCCCGGCGTGATGTTTGCCGATGCCGAACTGCTCGGCATTCCGCACGCGCTTGTCATTGGCGAACGTGGTCTCGATCAGGGCGTGATCGAATATCGCCGGCGCGGCGGCGACAATACCAATATCGCGCTGGATGAGATCGAAGCGTTTGCGCTTGAGCTGGTTGGAAAAGCTTGAAACCGCAGATTACGCGGATTTCGCAGATTAAAAACCGCTGAATGACTAATTCAAACATGGAATAGTCAGTCCTCAAGTCGAGAAAAAACGAACTGCTTTTATCGAAGCAAACGCTGAAAAATCTTTGTTCGACATGCATCGTGCAGAATAATACTTCTCGACCCTCAAGCATCAAGGCCTTTTTGGTTTAGATTTATAATCTGTGTAATCGGCGTAATCTGCGGTTGTTAGTTTTCAAACACTCAGTCCTCAACAGCACCCGTGCTATTCGGTAAGGCATTACGAAACCAGACATCATTTTGCGGATACGGGATTTCGATGTTGGCCTCGTTGAGCGCATCGTAGATTTTCATATACAGCTCATGCGAGACCAGGCCGCGGCTGGCCGGCAGGTCGACCCAGCACAGCAGTTCGAAATCAAGCGAGGAATCGCCGAAGCCGCGCATGCGCACTCTCGGCGTTGGGCTGTTACAGACTGATGGATGGTCCCTGGCCAGATCTTCGAGCAACTCGACGACCTGATGCGCATCGGAGCCATAGGCCACACCGACCTTGATCCGAATGCGAAACTTCTCCCAGCGCCCGCCCGATTCATTATAGATTTTGACGTTGGCCATTTCGGCATTCGGCACGGTGACTTCGACATCATCACGCGTGAGAATACGGGTTGAGCGCACACCGACATGCGTGACCTCGCCGCGGTCGCCGGTGTCCAGCACAATGTAATCGCCGATCTTGTACGGGCTGTCGGCAATAATGAAAAAGCCGGCAAACAGATTGGCCAGCGTATCGCGCGCGGCAAAACCGACCGCAATGCCGATGACGCCGGCCGAAGCCAGCCAGGCGGTCGCGTCAATATGCCAGATCTGCAGCAGCGCATACGATGCAACACCGATCGCGAGCACAGTAATGATCAGATTGAACAACGGCATGGTGCGCGCTTCGATGATCTGAAAGCGCTCGCGCACCTGGCTTAAACCGTCAAGCACGATGCCGCCAATTCGCATGGCCTTGCGCATGAGCTGCAGTACGAGCAGACTCAGCAGCACACGAATGGCGATCGTTTCGGCACCCTCAGCCAGATTCAGCACGCGCACGGCCAAGGCAAGCCCGAAATAGCCGATCAACAGTGCCACTACGGAGCCGATAATCTTGAGCAGCCGATCGTCGAGCTCGCCCGGCAGACGGCGGGCGAACGCGAAC
>JBCCHH010000139.1:0-5315 GCA_039028855.1 Pseudomonadota bacterium
ATAGCAGATGCCGACATCGGTGTGCAAAACATCGCCGGGCTGGATCACGCCGCTGATGCCGCAGAACGGGTTGTCGGCCTCGCACGAAACACCCTCACGCTGCAGGTTTACATACGGCATAAACCAAACGGGCAGGTCCAGTTCATGAAAGCGCTGACGCAGAAACCAGGCGACGTCGTCGGTGGTCGTGACGCCTGGCGTGATGACTTTGGACGAAAACCCTTCGGCGATGACCGAGCGCGCCAGCGTAAAGATATGCGGATACAGCGCAAGCTCCGGCTCAGTGCGCGTTTCGAGCCAGCGCACGACCAGCTGTTCGGCCGACACCAGCCGCTGGTCCAGGCCTTCGGGTAACACCTCGAGCAATCGGGCATGCAAACCTTCCGTCAAGCCGTCGGCGGTTGGCCAGTAGCGTGAAGTGTTGATGCCAATACGTTCAGGATCAAGCTCACCGATCAAATCACCCAGGGCTTGCCACTGCTGATCCAGATCGCCGCCAGACCAGGCCGTTTCATACGGCTCACCGAACGGATAGGTATTGACCGAAAGCGGCCGGACCGTGCCATCGTCTTGCAAATGAAACAGCAGCATGGTCGTTCGCCGCGCCGTAAAAACCGGCTGCGGCACCAGCGTCAGGAATACTGGGTCATCGGCATACTCACGAGCCATGACCAGCCATAGATCAATTCCAGCCTCGGCCATGAGTTCAGGCAGCAACTGCTCCAGGCGGTAATTAACGATGCGGTTTTCCGGCTCAATCCGCGAGCGTTGATCCAACACACCAGCAGCCGGTGGCGAAGTCAGTACAGTGCCAGCCTGAGCGGCAACGGGCACGGACAAGACCAACATCAGCACAGCCCAGGTAAGGATCGAGCACGTTGTACACAATAATTTCATAACTATCCCTCATGATCCAATTAATCACTTTTTAACACGATGTCCTGTACAACCGCGTTTTCGCGTAACGTGCAATATGCACGAATGTAATTAAACAGTCCTGCCAGGCATTTTACTGATCTTGGTATCCAGTCATTGCACCAACTCGCAGCGACCTAAATCCAATCATAGTTCAGCGCATTGTTCGGCATTTTTATCCGTATGCTTTTTGGAGATCTACCTCATGATGCTAGAAAACAAACTCATGCTTTTCACCCTAGCCTGCTCTCTCGGTTTTGCTGTTTCAGCCCAGGCAGATACGCCAAATATCGAACCTGGACAGTGGGAAACCACAAGCAATATGACCATGGAAGGTCCGTTCCCAATTCCACCTCAGGAAGATACCAGCACGCAATGCATCACCGAGGAAGATATCGCCGACGGCATGGCGTTCATGGAAGATGACGAGACCTGTCAAGTTACCGAAAAAGACATTCAACGCGATAGCGGTCGTATCGTTATGGTCTGCGATAGTGGCGACGCCATGAAAATGACGATGCAGATGGATATGAAATTCGAAGGTGACGCCATGGAAGGCGAAATGGTTGGTGACATGGAGTCGCCGATGGGGCCGATGAAAATGAATATGACCATGACCAGCAGACGCCTTGGCGATTGCTAGTATCGAGTTTCATTTTTGATTTACGCCGGACAGCACGCCTGTTGTCCGGCGTTTTTATTCGTGCCGGCTACATTCAACCGCAGTTTCCACACATGTGCCGGAAAGCCGATAATTTGGGCTCGCATTTCGTAGTTGAAAGCTGAAGCCCACTATTTTTGCCGCACGGCTCGGCTGGCCGATGCGACCGACCACTGGCAGGACGACCATCCGCCTGCAGTTAACAACGGGCCGCAACACGCAACGCACCGCTATATGGGATTTTAGAAACCCGGCTGCTATGATGACCAAAATCCAACATCAGAAAGCCCGATGCCTAAGATGCTCATGAACCTTCGCAACGTGCCGGATGACGAAGCCGAAGCGGTGCTGCAGATGCTCGAGAAAAACAATATTGAGCACTATCAGGTACCGCCAAGCGCGTTCATGATCAGCGCCGGCAGTATTTGGGTTCAACACGACGAACAGCACGCAAAAGCCAAGGCGCTGTTCGATGAGCTTCAACGGGAACGTGCCGCACAGGCGCAAGCCGATTGGCAGCGACAAAAAGCGCAGGGAACGCAGCCGGGATTATTCGATGCGCTGCTGCAGAACCCCGGACGCTTTGTGGCCTATATCGCGATCGTGCTACTTATTGTGATGTTTATGCTCACACCGGTGGTTCAGCTCTTTCGTTAGCCGGTTTAGCTTTTCGCTTTCAAATCAGCCTCAAGCAATACATCGAGAAACGCTTCACCGTATTTTTGCAGCTTGTGTTTGCCGACGCCATGCACGTTGGCCAGTTCGGTCATGCTCGATGGACGCGCGTCGAGCATGGACTTGAGCGTGGCGTCGTGAAAGATTACGTACGGCGGCACGCCCTGTGTGCGCGCAAGCTCCATACGCACAGCACGCAGTTGATCGAACAGCGGTTGATCCGCTTCACTCAATTCGATGCTGCTGGCGCGGCGGCCCGGCGTACTTGACACTACGCGTTTGGGCTCGCTGCGCATGACAAACTCGGCTTCGCCGCGCAGCAGCTCACGACACGATGGATCGAGCCGCAAACCGCCGTACCCTTCAGGATCCACTGCAAGCAGACCCTTGGCCAGCAACTGCCGCAGCAGTGCGCGCCAGTAATTTTTCGATTGATTCTTGCCGATGCCAAACGTGCTAATTCGATCATGCCCAAGCGACTCGATGCGCGCCGTTTTGCTGCCGGTCAATACATCAACCAGATGCGACGCACCGAAGCGCTGGCCGGTGCGGTAGACGCACGATAAGGCCATGCGCGCAGTTTCACTCGCATCTTCGGTTTTCGGTGGTGACAGACAGCGGTCGCAGTTGCCGCACGGTGCCTCGTACTGTTCGCCAAAATAACCAAGCAACGCCGGCCGACGGCACTCGGCCTGCTCGCAATAGGCCAATAGGGCTTCGAGTCGCTGGCGGTCCTGCATCTGCAGCTCGACCGATCGATCCGAATCCGTCAATAGCTGTCGCAGTCGGTAGACATCTTCAAGACCATAAATCATCCACGCATCCGACGGCAATCCATCGCGCCCGGCGCGGCCGGTTTCCTGATAGTACGCCTCGATGCTGCGCGGTAAATCCAGATGCACGACAAAACGCACGTCGGGTTTGTCGATGCCCATGCCAAAGGCGACTGTGGCGACGATAATCAGCCCTTCTTCGCGAATGAAACGGTCCTGATGGCGTTGGCGAGTTTCATTATCGAGCCCGGCATGGTAAGGCAACGCGTCATGACCAGCATCGCTGAGCCAGCTCGCGACCTGCTCGGCGCGCTTGCGCGAAAGGCAATACACGATGCCGGCATCAGTAGCGTGTTCGCGCTGGATAAATTCGAGCAGTTGACGCCGGGCGTTGTCGCGCGTTTGCACGCGATAGCGAATATTCGGCCGATCGAAACTGGCGATAAATAGACGGCTTTGGCCAGCGAACAAGGCACGGTTGATCTCCTCGCGCGTGCGCGTATCGGCGGTCGCCGTCAGCGCAACGCGCGGCACCTTGGGGAAGTGCTGCGCTAATTTACCGAGCTGCAGATACTCCGGCCGAAAATCATGCCCCCATTGCGATACACAATGCGCTTCGTCAATCGCAAGTAGAGAAAGATCGGTCTGTTGCAGAAGATGGATCGTACGCGACTGCATCAGGCGCTCGGGCGCAATGTAGAGCAAGTCGATCTGCCCGGCACGAAAAGCGGCTTCGACCCGCACCTGATGTTCGGTCGACAAACTCGAATTCAGCACCTCGGCACGAACGCCATTGGCCCGCAGCGCTTCGACCTGATCGCGCATCAGGGCAATCAGCGGCGAGATGACGACGCCGGTGCCGGGCCGCACCAGCGCTGGAATCTGATAGCACAACGACTTGCCGCCGCCGGTCGGCATCAGCACGAGCGAATGTTCGCCCGCAATCAGCGTTTCGATGATGTCGGCCTGCAGGCCCCGAAACTGCTCGAAACCGAACACCTCGCGCAGCACTGCAGCGGCTTCGCTCATTGCGCTCTCGGGCACTGGACTCGCACTGCTTTCGGACGAAATCGAAACACTCATTTCAAACCGCAAGCAGTAGCGGCAAACGACATTCGACCAGCCCGAATTTGTCAGTCCGCACCTTCAGTCGTCCAGGCCAAGTTGAATTGCGGCCTGATCGGCCCGCTTTACGCGCTCGGCCAGGGCTTCTTCGCCCACTGCCACCTGGCCGGCAAACTCCGGCCAACCCTGACCATGTCGCCAGCACAGATCGGCCAGTATGCGCGCATGGTCGGTTTCGGCATTCAGCGCCGGGATGTATTCGAGCTTGTCACCGCCGGCTTGTTCAAACTCCTCGCGGTTCTCAAAACCGATCTCGTCGATCGTCTCGAGACAGTCGACGGCAAAGCCCGGGCAAACCACCTGCACATGGCGCAAACCCATCTTGGCCAACTCTTCGAGCGTTTTGTCGGTATACGGCTTCAACCACTCGGCCCGGCCCAGGCGTGACTGAAAACTGACCTGCCACTGGCGTGCTTCGAGGCCCAGCTTGGCCGCAATGCGACGCGCTGAAGACTGGCACTGGCAATAGTACGGGTCACCGTCGAGCAGGTAATTTTTCGGAATGCTGTGGAACGAAAACAGCAGTTTTTCCGGCGTGCCGTGGTCTTTTTGAAATGCTCGTATACGATCGGCCACGGCCTCAATCCAGCCCTCGTCGTGATGGTAATGGGTGATGAAGCGAATCTCCGGAATCCAGCGCACATCGTTAAGCGCCTGCGCCAGGCCGTCGAACACGCTGGCCGTGGTTGTAGCCGAATACTGCGGATACATCGGCAACACCAGAATGCGCTGTACATTATCTTTTCGCGCATCCGCCAGCGCTTCGGCAATACCAGGCTGACCGTAGCGCATGGCCGGATAGACCATCACGCGCGGATTGTTGCGCTGCAGCTCGTTTTCCAGCGCCCATGCCAGATCTTCGGTGTGAAATCGCAGCGGTGATCCGCGTTTGGTCCATACCCGCTGGTAGGCCTTGGCCGAGCGCGGCGAACGAAATGGCACGATGATCAGATTCAGGATCAGCCACCAAAGCAGGCGCGGAATCTCAACCACGCGCCGATCCCACAGAAATTCGCGCAGATATTTGCGCAGCGATTTAGCATCGGGCTGATCGGGCGTGCCCAAATTGGCCAGAATCACACCGGCGCGTGGTACTTTGCGGTGGCCGTCAAGCTCGCGGACTTGCTTGCGCTTGCGGATTCTCGGTTCAGCACGCCGACTGGTAC
>JBCCHH010000140.1:0-5307 GCA_039028855.1 Pseudomonadota bacterium
AAGATGCTCGATACATGATTCTTGACCGTGCCTTCGGCTACGCTGAGGGCGCGCGCAATTTCCTTGTTCGAGTAGCCGCCGGCCATCAAGCGCAGAATTTCGGTTTCGCGTTCGGTCAGCGGGTCAGGCCGGTCAAGGCTCGAAAATTCGAGCCATTATTTACCCAGACCCGCAAGCAGCCGCTCGGTCACGGCCGGTTTGACCATGGTCTGACCCTCGGCTACGCAGCGTACCGCGCCGACCAGTTCTTCGAGCGACACGTCTTTCAGCAGATAACCGCGCGCGCCGGTGCGAATGCCGTCCAGTACGAGATCGTCCTCGTCGAAGGTGGTCAGGATAATCGTCGGCGGTAACTGCTTCGATTCGTGCAACTCTTTGAGCACGTCCAAGCCGTTTTTCTGCGGCATGCGGATATCGAGCAGCATGACGTCGGGTTTGATTCTTGGCGCCATTTCAATCGCTTCGACGCCGTCGACGGCTTCAGCTACGACTTCGATATCGTCAGTCAGCTCCAGCAGCGAGCGCACGCCCTGGCGGACCAGGGTTTGATCGTCGACCAGCATCACGCGAATCGATTTCGCGGAGTCTAACTCGGCATTTTCACTGCTGGCGTTCACGCGATTTTCTCCGACGGCATCCAAGCGTTGATGCGGAAACCGGAGTTGGGTCGGGTCATGATTTCGAGCCGTCCGCCGATCTCCTTGATGCGCTCGCGCATGCCCGAGATGCCGTTGCCGGGCAGCAGTTCTACCGTACCGCGACCATCATCGACGGCTTCGAGCCGCAGACCGCCGTCATCGGTACTTAGGCTGATCCAGAGGTTATCGGCCTTGGCATGGCGCACGGCATTGGTGATGACTTCCTGCGCGCAGCGCAGCAGAATCTGTGCGCGTTTGGGGTCGGTCAGCGACAGCGAATCGGGAATTTTGAGATGAATGGTCGGCTCGGGCACACCCGAGGCCAGTTCGCGAATGGCTTCGCCCAGATCGACGCGTTCCTCGGCACGCATATCGCTGACCACTTCACGCACATCCGATAGCAGCAGGCGCGCAATCGAACCGGCTCGATCAACGTGATCCTTGGCCTTGCCGTCGCTGGTGTGGCTGGCTACTTCGAGGTTGAGACTCAGTGCGGTCAGGTGATGACCGACCAGATCATGCAGCTCGCGCGCGATGCGCACGCGCTCGGCAATGCGAGTATTTTCAGCCAGCAAGGCCTGGGTCGCACGCAGCTCGGAGTTGACTCGTCGAACTTCATTACGGGCCTTGAGCTGGGTCAATGCAAGCATTGAGGCCGCGTAGGCAAAAACCATCAGGCCCAGTGTCATCAGTAACTGGACTGGAGCGATGGCCCAGCCGAAGCCAGGCAGCAGTGCGACCCAGATCGAAAACACAATCGCAATACCGAATAACCAGGCCAGGCCAATCAAACGTGGCAGCAGCCACGGCAGTACGCCGGCGACTACGGTCGAAAGAATCACACCGATGGCCGAGCGGCTGAAATAGCTGATGGCAAACACCGACAGCGTCATCACGGCCAGCGCCATCAATCGTTTCCACAGCGGTGCATGGTGTTGCAAGTGCGCAGCCGGATGAAGAAAAGCCAGAATAAACAGAACTGCCGCCGACCACCAGCCGATAATTTTCTGCATTGCGATCGGCTCTTCGCGTGGCAGCAGTGGAAACAGCAGCAGGGTCAGCGCGACCAGCAACCAGGTTGCCAGTCCCGCGTAGCGCAGCCAGTCTGCAGGATGTGTGTCGCGCTTCATGGTTGGATTGTAGACGGAATCAGAATGGTCTGTTACGACTGCTTGAACTCATCGATTGTTCGGTTTGGGTTGTTTAATGCATGTGCAGATCACTCAGGTGCGCAATCCAGTACCGCGCTGCAGTAAGGTCAGACAGATTGTGCCGAGCACGATGCCGAAGGCAAAGATAATGCCGAAGGCAACCGCCAGCGACACATCGCTTACACCCAGCATGCCGTAACGGAACGCGTTGACCATGTACAGGATTGGGTTGGCCATAGCGATCTTTTCCCATACGCCGGGTAGTAGTTCGATCGAGAAAAACACGCCGCCCAGATAGGTCATCGGCTGCAGCACGAAGGTCGGGATGATCGAGATATCGTCGAATTTCTGCGCGAAGGTCGCGTTGATAAAGCCGGCCAGCGCGAACACGATTGCAGTCAGGACAACCACGGCCAGCGTCACCGGCAGGTTGTGAATGCTGATATCGGAGAAAAAGCTGGCAGTGATCAACACAATAATGCCGACCAGCAGCGCGCGCAGTACCGCACCCGTGACATAACCGGCCAGAATCAGCAGCGGCGGCAGCGGCGAGATCAGCAGCTCTTCGATATGTTTGCCGAATTTGGCGCCAAAAAATGAGCTGGTGATGTTGCCGTAGGCATTCGTGATCACGGTCAACATGATCAGGCCGGGCACGATGAAATCCATATAGGGCATGCCGCCCATCTCGCCGATGCGTCGGCCGATGAGTTGACCGAAGATCACGAAATACAACGTCATTGTGATCGCCGGTGGGATCAGGGTCTGCGCCCAGATGCGCAGAATGCGCGTGATTTCCTTGATCACGATGGTCTGGTAGCCGATCCAGTAGGTCCGGGCTGAAATCGATTGACTCATGCGGCATGCTCCTTGCTGGCTTCAGACTCGTCGTGTTTATCGACCAGCCGCAGGAATAGTTCTTCGAGCCGATTGGCCTTGTTGCGCATTGACTTGACTTGTATGCCGTCATGGTCGAGTGTGCAGAACAACGCATTCAGGCTTTGTGATTTAGGCAGGCTGGCCAACAATGTGGTCGAATCCCTGAGTTCGATTTCCATGCCATCGACCTGTGGCGCATATTCGACCGGTGCGCCCAGATCGAGCACGAAGGTTTCGATATCAAGCTTGCCGAGCAGTTCTTTGACGCTGGTGTTCTCGACGATTCGGCCCTGGTCGATAATCGCGATATTGCGGCACAGGTTCTCGGCTTCTTCGAGATAGTGCGTGGTCAGAATGACCGTGGTACCGTCGCGGTTGATCTGCTCGATAAACTGCCACATCGAACGGCGGATTTCGATATCGACGCCAGCAGTGGGTTCGTCGAGGATCAGCAAGCGCGGCTCATGCACCATGGCCCGCGCAATCATCAGGCGGCGTTTCATACCGCCTGAGAGCGTGCGCGACATCTTGCGCGCCTTGTCCCAGAGGCTAAGTTGTTTGAGGTATTTTTCGGCCCGCTGGCGTGCGATTTTTCGCGGCACGCCGTAAAAACCGGCCTGGTTGACCAGAATGTCGAACGGTTGCTCAAACTGATTAAAGTTGATTTCCTGTGGCACCAGACCGATCTTGGCCATGGCCTGCGAGCGCTGTTTCTGCACGCTGATGCCGAACACTTTGGTTTCGCCCGAACTGGCGTTGACCAGTGAGGCGATAATGCCGATCAGGGTCGATTTGCCGGCGCCGTTGGGGCCGAGCAGGGCAAAAAAATCGCCTTGTTCAACATCAAGATCAATACCTTTGAGCGCTTCGACGCCGTTTTTGTAGGTTTTCGTGAGACTACGAACTTCCAGTGCCTGCATGACCTGTGGCCTGTTGTTTTTTTGTTAATTTATCGGTAGCGTTAGCATTTTGGCATAGTGGTATGCTTACGCGCATCCAGCTAACCGTACTCGTGTCGACGCGATCTGCATTCAGTCGCTGAGATAATCAAATTCTGTTTACCAAATAATGGGGTCATAGTTTTGACAATTAAACCAGGCCGCGTATGCCCGGCCTTGATCATGTTGTTTTCGCTGCTCGCATTCTATGTTGCGCCTGTGCAGTCCGAAACCGAGCGCTGGGCCGAGCTCGAAAAGTGCGAGTTGGGTGCGGGCAGCCGGCTGTCGCTCGAAGCTCGCTGCGGCACGCTGATCGTTGCCGAAAATCCGAACCAGCCCGATGGCCGCGAGATCGAGCTGGCCTGGGCCGTGGTGCCGGCGCGGCTTGGTAACTTCGAGCCCGATCCAATCGTCTTTCTGGCCGGCGGGCCGGGCCAGTCGGCGCGCGATATTGCGCCGGCGATGAGCCTCGCCCTGCGCAACGCCAACCGCACGCGCGATCTGATTTTTCTCGATCAGCGCGGTACCGGCGGCTCGAATGCATTGAACTGTGAATTCGAACAGGTCGATTATCTGGCCGAACCCGACTGGGATCAGTTCAACCGGCAACTGCGTCAGTGCATGGACGATAACGGCGCCGATCTACGCTACTACACCACGGCCGATGGCGCGCACGATCTGGAGTTGCTGCGCCAGCACATCGGCGTTGAGCAGCTCAATCTGATGGGCGGTTCCTACGGCACACGCATGGCCCAGGTTTATCTGAAGCGCTATCCGGGCCGGGTGCGCAGCGTAGTCATCGACGGCGTTGTGCCGAGTCGATTGATCCTGGGTTCGGAGCATGCAATCAAACTCGATCAGTCGCTGGAAAGACTATTCGCTGCCTGCGAAGCTGATCAGGCCTGCGATCGGCAATTTCCCGATCTTTCGACGGCCTTTGACCAGCTCAAGACGCGCTATGCCGAACAGCCGATTCAAATCAGCCTGACCCATCCGCGCATGGGTGTGGCCGAAGATCTGTTGTTCAACGATCAAACCCTGGCAGGCGCATTACGCTTTCTGGCCTATTCGCCGCTGTCGCAGATGATGATTCCGTACCTGGTGCACGAGGCGGCCACCACCGGTCGACCCGAGCGCCTGGCCAGCCAGGCCATCATGCAGACCGAGCAGCTTGACGATGCGATTGCCATCGGACTGAATTTTGCCGTCGGTTGCAGCGAAGACTGGCCGCACTGGCCGGTCGAGCATGACGATTCAGGCACCTTGCTGGGCAATTCGATGCGTGATTTGTATGCCCAGGTCTGTGCCTGGTGGCCGGCCAATCCGGTTGGATCGGACTTCCACCAGCCATTTGCTTCCGATGTGCCAATGCTGATTCTGTCCGGTGAGTTCGATCCGGTCACGCCGCCAGAATATGGCGATGAAGCCGCCGCCCAGTTTGCCAACAGCACGCATCTGGTGGCCGCAGGGCGTGGCCATATCGTGATGACCGATGCCTGCATCAGCACGATTGTGACGGAATTTGTCGAGGCCGCATCGGTCGACGAAGTCGATACCGAATGTATGGACACAATCGGTCCCGAGCCCTTTTTCTTAAACCTGCTGGGACCGTCGCCATGATTGAAGCCAAGCAACTGCGCAAGACCTTTGACAAGGGCAAGGTCGTGGCCGTCGATGAAGTCAGCTTTACTGCGACCGACG
>JBCCHH010000141.1:0-5306 GCA_039028855.1 Pseudomonadota bacterium
ACTTGGACCAGATCGGCTGGTCTGCACCATGACTGGAAGGCACGCCGACGATTTCCGGTGGCTGCCACTCGATCTCGCGATAGGCTTGTGTTCGGGTGTCGGTCTGCAGCAGGATGCGATTTTGTGCCGGGTCGAATACCGCGGCCTGGGCGGGCTGGTAGCTGTTGGAAAAGCGCAGCAAGGCCTGCCCGGTGATCGGGTGCAGGGCAAAGCTTTCCAGCCCTTTCAGCTCGGTCAGGCGGGTGAGTTCATCATCGGCCATTTGCAGCCGGTACAAATCATATTCGGTCGGGTGCGAACGATTGCTGAGCAATAGTGCCGATTGCCCGTCGCGATGCCATTGAATATCAAAAACCTCGAACGCGCCATCGGTATGCTGATGAATGCGATTACGGTCCAGGTCGATGGTGTACAGATGGCTGTACCCGCTTTGCTCGCTGAGCAGCCAAAGGTTTGGGTCGTCCGCGTTGCCGGGTACCCAGCCGAATTCATTGAATGCCCAGTTGATCCAGCCCGGGTCGGTCAGACGATGGCGTTCGGTCCATTCCTGACTTTCGGCCTCAAGCGTGACCAGCCAGCGATCTTTGTTATCAATCGCGCGAACCAGGAAGGCAACAGTGGCTTGCCGCGGATGCCATTCGATGCCGATGACGCGCACCGGGCGCGGCGTGTCGGCATCGAACGGCTTGATATCCTGCGCCTGCTTCAGATCGGCCAGTGGATCTTCATCGCGGCCGCTTAATGTCGTCAGATCGATGTTGTGCCGGCTGCGGTTTTCAAGGTCGAGCAGCCAGACCTGCTGTGGTTCGGATGCATTGCGGCCGACCAGCGTGCGCACGTCCTCAGCCTCGACATAGCCGGAGCGGGTCACGAACCGTGGCATCACATCGTTGCGGCCGGACGCGCTGCTGGGTTTGCTCACGATCGCAAGCAGCCAGCGGCCATCGGCCGAAATCATGCTGAAGTCGATTTCATGATCGTCGCCCAGATACCAGGCCACCGGCGGCAGGTTTGGGTCCAGGCGGGCCGCCGCAATCGCTTCTTCATGCGCGCGTCGCTGTTCTTCGGCCTGCTCACGCAATACCGAAAACAGGCGCAGTTGATCTTCGGCCAGCGCATCGTCGCTGACTTCAAACGGTCGATCCTGCATGACCAGATTCGCGACCGGCCGGTGGATACCGGTGGCTAAATCCACCTGCTGCCATTGGCTGGCCTGCAGTACGTGAATGCGCTCGGGCTGGGTCGAGAATCGCGCGATCTGGGCCTGACCGCTGCCGGTGAGTTGACGTAGTTCATTCGACGCCAGGTCACGCAGTATCACGTTTCCGTCGCGCAGACTCAGCGCTTGGGCGTAATCGGCATCGAACACCGCATCGGGGCCGTCCAGACTGACGCGTGCGGCCGCATCCAAAATGTTGGTCTGCAGCGTATCGATCTGAATTTCAACCCAGTCGCGCTGGTCCGAGCCGGTGCGCTCGATCTGATAGACGATGCTTTCGCCGTCCAGTTGCCACCACGCCTGTTCTACCGGTCGGCCGATCCAGTCCGGATCGGCCATGATCTGCTTCAGGTCGGGTGTTGCGGTGACGACTGGACTGGAACTGGATGTGCTGACATCGGCCAGCAGCCAGGCCGGCGATACCAGCAGTGCCATGGCGGCGGCGAGTCGAAAGAACGCGGTTTTCATGCGGATCTCCGGGCAGTTTGAAGCTTGCTTGTAAGCGTGTCTGAAAAATAAAACCCAGTCTGGGGCCGGATTGGATGTTTGAATGAATGCTTAAGCCGCCGCGCGCAGTTGGCCGAAGGCGTCGATCATGCGCTGAATCTGCTCCGGCGTATGCGCGGCACTCAGGCTGATGCGCAGCAGATTCAAGCCTTTGGGCGTGGCCGGCGGAATCATCAGATTGGCATATACACCGGCTTCAAGCAGGCCGTTCCAATGCGCCAGCGCCGATTCACGGTCAGGCAGGATGATCGCGGCTACCGGTCCGGGCTGGTTGCTGCCGAGGCGGTAGCCCAGCGCATTCAATGCATCATAGAGTTGATGGATATTGCGCCAGAGCGAATCGCGCAAAGCCTGTCCGTCCAAGACCTGTCGCAGCGCTGCGCGGGTAGCGGCAATCACCGAAGGCGAAGGCGAAGCGGTAAAGATGTACGGTCGTGCGGCCAGACGCAGCAATTCCAACTCCGCATGCGGACTGACGCAGAAGCCGCCGATGCCAGCCAGACTCTTGGAAAATGTACCGACGACGAAATCGATGTCGTTCAGACAATCCCGGTCTTCGGCCACGCCCAGTCCGTGTTGGCCGAAGACGCCGAACGAGTGGGCTTCATCCAGCAGCAGCCAGGCGCCGTGTTTGCGCTTGACGTCGATAAATTCTTCCAGCGGTGGTTGATCGCCGAGCATGGAGTACAGGCCTTCGACCACGATCAATGCGCGTTTGGCGTCGTCGCCCAGGCGGGTCAGACGACGATCCAGGTTTTCCGGATCGTTATGCTTGAAGACCAGGGTCTGCGCATTGCCGAGTTTGGCGCCGTCGTAAATACTGGCGTGCGAGTCGCTGTCCAGCAGCAGATAATCGTCTTTGCCGGCCAGCGCTGAAATCGCAGCCAGGTTGGCCTGATAGCCGGTCGAAAACACCATGGCCGATGACCAGTCCCAAGCTGCGGCCAGTTCCTGTTCCAGCTTTTGGTGGGCGTGATAGCTGCCGTTGGCCATGCGCGAACCGGTCGTGCCGCTGCCGAACTGGTCTAGTGCATCGTGCGCGGCCTGAAGCACATCGGGGTTGAAGGTCAACCCAAGATAGTTGTTGGTGCCGGCCAGAATGATTCGCTGGCCGTTGATCTGACCTTCGCTGGCCGAGAATACGTTTTCAATTGGCGTGGCTACCGGCGCCACTTTTTGTTGCCCCAGGCCGGCGCGCGCGGCCGCCAGCTCGGAAAACTTGTCGAACAGACTCATTAAATGCCCTCTGACTGCGGATTGCTTATTTTGGATTTACCAGTGGCACAAGGCGCTCGGCCAGCTCATTCAGTGTATGGGTTTCGGCCAGCAGCTCGATGGGTATTGAGATGTCCAGGCGATCTTCAATTTCCATCATCAAATCCATGATCTGCACCGAATCGAGGCCGATATCGCCGGTTAATGCTGCATCATAATCCACATTTTCCAGTTCCGGCAGCGCGGCTTGCAACGACTCGCCGATGACTTCGATAATGCCTGCCTTGTTCAGTGTCATGTGTTTTTCCATCCGGGTAGGGTAGCAAGGGATTGTGCCAGTGATGTGGTCGGCCGCCAATTCAGGGTTGATTGGATTGCTGCATTATCGCAGACCCAATCCGGGTGCAGCAGCTCGCGCTTTTTGCCCGGTGACAGCATGGCCGGTCGGCCGGTTAGGCGCGCCAGTCTGAGGTTGACATTCGCCGCACCACTCAACAGAAGGCCAGGCACAGCCAGCGTTCGAACCTGGGTGCTGCGGATTTGAGCGGCCACTTCGGCCAGTGCCGGCCAACTCCAGCCCGGTTGCTCATCGCAGGCGTAACCGTCATGCAGGCAGAAAATCCGGTCGGTTGGGCCGTGTTCGATTAATCTTGCGATCGCCTCGGCCAGGTCGTCTACGTGCAGCAGTGAGAAGCGACTGTCGGCCGGACCGAGTCGAATCAGCCAGCCGCGCGCAAGCATGCGCCAGAAATCGGCCAGCGCCGGATCGTCCGGCCCGTACACGGCCGGTGGCCTGAGCATGCTGTAGCCGAGGTTGGAAGATTGCACAGCCTGCTCGGCCGCGTGTTTGGAATCGGCGTACCAGGATAATTCCGGTTCTCGCGCGGCCAGTGAGGACAGATGAATCAGATGGCTGTCGGGTGCGTATTTCGTGCAGACTTGCAGCAGATTGTCGGTGCCGATCCGGTTAATGCGGTGAAAATCTTCGGCCGAGTTGCCGGCGATGACGGCGGCGATGTGGATCACTGCATGCGCATCGCGAACCAGCTCAGACAGCGCATCCTGTGAATGCAGGTTGCCGTCAATTAAGTTGGTTTTTTCGAATCGTCCAGGTAGCCTGCGCTGATCTGGATTTCGGACCAGCAGGCGGATATTTTTTGGGGGGTGGTCCTGCAGCAGGCGCCGAATGACGGCGCGGCCGACGAAGCCGGTCGCGCCGGTCACGGCGATGGTAGCCATTACTCGACCGGATTTAGCGCCTGAGTATGCGGCGTACGATTGACCAGTTCGCGCGGCAGCACTTGCGTTTCTTCGAGCTGGTTGCGCTTGAGGAAGTCGCGACGGGTTCCGCTGCGTGATAGCTTGCCCGATGAGGTGCGTGCCAGCGTGTGCAGCGGTACGAGTTCGATCAGGCATGCGATACCGAATTCAGACTGAATGCCCTGTTTCAAGCGCTCGACCAGGTCAGCCTGGCGGAACGGATCCTGCTCACGACACTGCACGACCAGCACGGCTACTTCGGTACCGTCTTCAGAAGCAATTGCAAACGCGGAAGAATCTTCCGGCCGCACTTCTTCCTGCTGTTCGGCCAGGTTTTCCAGGTCCTGCGGCCAGATATTGCGGCCGTTGATGATCAGCAGGTCTTTCGAGCGACCGGTAATAAACAGGGAATCGCCTGCGCGGTAACCGATATCGCCGGTATTCAGCCAGCCGTCTTCGGTTAATGCCGTGCGCGTGGCTTCGGGGTTATTCGCATAGCCCGACATCACGCTCGGGCCGCGCACATAAATCGTGCCGCAATGGCGCTCGGGCTGGACTTGGCCGCTGCTGTTGCGAATTTCGACTTCATAATCCGGCAGCGGTCGGCCGCAGTTGACAAATTCTGTTACACGCGCATTGCCGCTGGTGCTGTCGACTAATACGGCATGGCGATCTGTAGCCAGGATGTCGGCGTCAAGACGGTCGACTTCGAGTTCCTGTGCCAGTGGGGCAAAGCTGATTGCAAGCGAGCATTCAGCCATGCCGTAGCAGGGCAGGAAGGCGGTTTCGGAAAAACCGGCCGGCTTCAGTTTGGAGGCAAACTGCTTGAGCCAACCCGGGCGGATCATTTCCGCGCCGACGCCGGCCACGCGCCAGGCTGAAAGATCGTATCTTTCCAGATCCGATTCACGCAGACGCCGGGCAACCAGAGCAAAGCCGAACGGCGGCGCATAAGAAACCGTCGCTTTATTGCGTGACATGAGTTCAAGCCACAGGCGTGGACGCATGGCAAACTCGCGCGTTCCAAGATAGTCGACGGACAACTGCGAAACCACCGGACCCAGGATCAGACCGACCAGCCCCATATCATGATAGAACGGCAGCC
>JBCCHH010000142.1:0-5301 GCA_039028855.1 Pseudomonadota bacterium
AGCACTGGTGTTTAATCAGATCAAAGCAGAATAATCCCAGTCAGAAGTAAAGAAAATGTTTAATCAATCCGGCGCTTGTATCGGCCGATTTTTGTAATAGACTACTGACCTACGTGATCAAATTTCAACCGTCCAATCGACGCCGGTTTGATCGAAAATTATTCATACGTCTTGGCATCTGGCCAGGCATGGTTACCCAGGCACTACATCATTCATGTTTAAACGTTTGCGCGGTTTTTTTTCGAACGATCTTTCTATTGATCTTGGCACGGCAAATACCTTGGTATTCGTCCGTGACGAGGGCATTGTGTTGAACGAGCCTTCGGTGGTTGCGGTGCGGATGGATCGTGGACCGGGTGGGCCGCAGAATGTGGCTTCGGTTGGGGTAGAGGCCAAGCAGATGTTGGGCCGCACGCCGGGCAACATCCGCACGGTGCGGCCAATGAAAGACGGTGTGATCGCCGATTTCGATATGACCGAACAGATGCTGCAGCATTTCATCAAGAAGATTCATTCGGCGCGCTTTCTGCGCCCGAGCCCGCGCGTGCTCGTATGTGTGCCGTGTTCATCGACCCAGGTGGAGCGGCGCGCGATTAAGGAATCGGCCGAAGGTGCCGGCGCGCGTGAGGTGTTTCTGATTGAAGAGCCCATGGCTGCAGCCATCGGCGCAGGTATTCCGATTCACGAAGCGCGCGGATCAATGGTGCTGGATATCGGCGGCGGAACTTCGGAAGTGGCAGTGCTGTCGCTCAACGGCATCGTGTATTCGGCTTCGGTGCGGGTCGGCGGAGATCATTTCGACGATGCCATCATCAATTACGTTCGCCGTTCTTATGGCACCCTGATCGGCGAGGCAACAGCGGAACGTATCAAGCTCGAAATCGGCTGCGCGCATCCGCTGCCCGAACTGCGCGAGATGGAAGTATCGGGCCGCAATCTGGCCGAAGGCGTGCCGAAAATGATTACGCTGAATTCAAACGAAGTGCTCGAAGCGCTGACCGAGCCGTTGTCGAGCATTACTGCCGCAGTCAAGAATGCGCTCGAGCAGACGCCTCCTGAATTATGTGCCGATGTGGCCGAAACCGGCATTGTGCTAACCGGCGGTGGCGCCTTGCTCAAACAGCTCGACAAGCTGCTGATGGAAGAAACCGGGCTGTCGGTCATCATTGCTGAAGATCCACTGACCTGCGTGGCGCGCGGCGGCGGCCGCGCGCTGGAGATGATGGACGAGAACCGTGGCGACTTCTTTTTCCCCAAATAAATGCGTGATTTGAGCGCGAGAGTTCTTTTGCAGCGCAGGCTGAGCCGTGCAGCGACCTTTGCCTGCACATTGTCAAACGCCCTGACGACCGCTGGTGGCTAACTCGGTTTCGCTGGAGGCCGGCGCACTGCGCGGCGTGGCGGCCGGCACCGCGCGCTTGATGTTCTACAGCCTGCTGGCGATTGTGCTCATGACGCTGGACTTTCGCGGCGCGTATGTTCAGCGTATTCAAGCCGCGGCCGGCGGTCTGGTTGAACCGGTGCTGCTGCTGATCGACTGGCCGGTCGTTGGTCTGCGTTCTTTATCTTCGCTGCTCGAAAGTCAGGCCGATATGAGTCGGCAGCAAGCCGAGTTGGAGCGAGAATTGATCGAGCTGCGTGCGGGTCTGAGCGTAGTCGACGATCTGGCGCTTGAAAATGCACGGCTGCGCGATCTGCTTGCAACCACCGAGCGGCTCGAATATTCGATGATGACGGCCGAGCTGGCCGCCGTTGATCTGGATCCATTCGCGCATCGCATCATCGTTAAGCGCGGCCGCAACGATGGCGTCGAAGTTGGCATGCCGGTTATTGATGCGCGCGGTGTGGTCGGCCAGATCGAGCAGGTATATCAATACTCGGCGCGCGTGATTTTATTGTCCGATCCCGACCACGCGCTGCCGGTGCAGATTCTGCCTGAGGGTGAGCGCACGATTGCCTATGGCAGTGGTGCGCTCGATCGATTGCGCTTAACCGACCTGCCGATGAACACCACCTTGGTGAGTGATCAACTGGTGGTTACGTCCGGTCTGGGTGGTCAGTTCCCGCCGGGTCTGACTGTGGGTCGCCTGGCGCAGATCACGCGCTTGCCGGGTCAGGCCTTTGCCACGGCCGAGATTCGAACCACGGCGGCGATGACGCGCAATCGCCACGTTTTGATTCTGATCGAAGCCGAAGCGGCACTCGTCGACGATGCGCTCAGCGGTATGGCCGATCAACTGTCCATCGAGCCATCGCCGTCAGCCGAGGATCAGGCAGATGGCAGCGAAACGGCTGTTGATTCATCCGAGGCCGCATTGGATGAGCCATCGGCAGATCAGGAACCAACACCATGAGTGCGACACGCGAAGGCTACCGCGGGCTGATTGCGTCGCTGGTGCTGGCTTATTTGCTCACCTTGATGCCGTTGCCGGTCTGGCTCGACCCGGCGCGGCCTTACTGGGTTGCACTGGTGCTGATTTACTGGCATCTCGAAGCCGATCGGCTGCGTCATCTGGGCCATGCGTTCGCGCTCGGTATATTGTTGGATATCTTGACCGGCAGCCTGCTCGGCCGGAACGCACTGGGTCTGGTTATCATCAATTTTTTGCTGGCACGTTTCCGTTCGCGGATTCGCTTTTTCCCGGCCTGGCAGCAGGCGTTGGTGATTGGTGCGCTGCTGTTTAACGATCGTATTGTGCAGCTCTGGATCATCGGTTTGCTCGACCGCGGCTGGCCGAGCTGGAGCTGGTGGTTGCCACCGTTGATTGGCATCATGCTGTGGCCGTGGCTATTTTTGGCGCTCGATGCGATGCGCTCGCGTCAGCGCAAGCCGACATGAGGCGAGCATGATTCGCCGCTGGAATCAATGGCGAAAACGGCTGCGCGCGCGCGACATCAGGCCGGTCGATTCGGCCAGTCATGAACAGGCCAGACAACAGGTTAATCGGCGTTTGCGCATGGTTGCTGGTCTGATGATGCTGGCCTTACTGCTGATACTGGCGCGCTTTGCCCAGCTTCAGCTTGGCGATCACGATGTCTATGCCGCGCGTGCCGAAAGCAATCGTGTGCAGCTTCAGGCGGTCGCGCCGAATCGCGGTTTGATTCTGGATCGAAACGGTGTGGTGCTGGCTGAAAACCGCGCTGCCTATCGGCTCGTGATGGTGCCCGAGCGCGTAGCGGATGAAGCCGCCATGCTTGAGCGTGTACATGAACTGGTCGGTTTCAGCGATGACGAGCGACGGCGCTATGAGCAGGAGCGCAATCGCGCACGTCGCTTCCAGCCGGTGGTGCTAAAAAGCAATCTCAGCGAAGACGAGGTAGCGAGACTGGCGCTGCAACGCCATCGGCTCGACGGGCTAGAGATCGAGCCGTATCTGACCCGGCACTATCCTTATGCTGACGCATTAGCGCACGTGATTGGCTACGTCGCACGCTTGAACGAAACCGATTTGGCGCGGCTGCCGATGGACAACTACCGCGCAACCACGCACACCGGCCGCAGTGGCATCGAACGGCAGTACGAGGCCGTGCTGCACGGCACCTCCGGAATTGAACGGGTGGAAACCAACGCGCAGCGCAGAGTCGTGCGTGTGCTGGAACGCACAGACCCGATCCCGGGCGAAGACCTGCAGGTAAGCATTGATCTTGAATTGCAGCAAGCCGCCATTGCCGCCATGGCGGATTATGCGGGTGCGATCGTGGCGCTGGATGTGCGCAGCGGTGAGGTGCTGGCATTGGTCAGCAAGCCGAGTTTTGATCCGAATCTGTTTGTCAACGGCATTGGCCGCGAAGACTACCAGGCGCTGCTTTCCTCGCCGTATCGACCGCTGTTTAACCGTTTTCTGGCCGGCGGTTATGAGCCGGGTTCGACCATAAAACCGTTTATTGCACTCGCCGGGCTCGAAGCAGGTCGCATCACGCCCGAAACGCGCGTGTTCTCCAACGGTGAATTCCAGTTGCCGAATCATTCGAGAAAATATCGCGACTGGCGCGAGGGCGGTCACGGCTGGGTCACGCTCAGCGATGCACTGGCCGAATCGGTCAACGTGTACTTTTACCAGTTGGCGGTCGATCTGGGTATTGATCTGATCTCGCGTGAGCTCGCGCTGTTCGGGTTTGGGCAAACGACCGGCATCGACCTGCCCGGCGAATCGTCTGGCGTGTTGCCGAGCCGCAGCTGGAAGCGCCGCGTGCTTGATGAGCCTTGGTATCCGGGTGAAACGGTCATTACCGGCATTGGTCAGGGTTGTACCGTGGTCACGCCGCTGCAGTTGGCCTATGCCACCGCTGCCTTGGCTGGGCAAGGTCGCACCGCGCGCCCGCGACTCGTGCTGACCGCGCACCCGGTGCAGGTGGTCGATCATCAGACTGCATACTGGCTCGCGGTATTTGATGGCCTGCAGGGTGTGATCGACGGTCCGAGGGGTACGGCCCGGGCAATTGCCGATCAATTGAATCGGCCGACGGCGGCTAAGACGGGCACCGCGCAAGTGTTCGGACGGCCGCAGAATGAAGCAGCGATTCCGGCCGAGGACTTGCCGGAATTTTTGCGCAATCATGCGCTGTTCGTTGGCTTTGCACCGGTTGAGCAACCGCGCATTGCCCTGGTTGTAGTGGTCGAACATGGCGGCGGCGGCGCAACCGTGGCCGCGCCGATCGCGGCTGAAGTGCTGGCCAAAGCGGCCGAGTTGGGCTGGTGATGAGGGTACTGCTATCGGACTTTCGCCTGCGACTGGACCCGTTACTGGTCGGCCTGCTGCTGTTGTTAATGTTGCTCGGCCTGATCGTCTTATACAGCGCTACTGATCAAAACACGGGTCTGGTGTTGCGCCAGTGCGTGCGGCTGGGTTTCGGTTTGGCGCTGATGGTGATTGCCTGTCAGATCCCGCCCGCCTGGTATCGGCGCTGGGCACCGTGGCTGTATGCGCTGGGCCTGCTGCTGCTGATTGTCGTTCTGTTTCTTGGCGTGGGTCGCGGCGCGCGGCGCTGGCTCGATCTTGGCCTGTTCTGGTTCCAGCCGTCGGAGGCGATGAAGCTGGCCATGCCGTTGATGCTGGCCGCCTATCTACATAGCAAGCGGTTGCCGCCCAGCCTGACCTGCATGACCGCGTGTGCTGTCTTAATTGCCATGCCGGTTGCGCTAATTGTGCAGCAGCCGGATCTGGGCACTTCGATCCTGGTCGCTGCAGGCGGCGCGGTGGTACTGTTTCTGTCGGGCCTGCGCTGGCGCTGGATGTTGCTGAGTCTGGCGGTTTTGGCCGTTTCGGCGCCGTTTTTGTGGACTCGGCTGCATGACTATCA
>JBCCHH010000143.1:0-5248 GCA_039028855.1 Pseudomonadota bacterium
CAGCCCTTTGTGCTGCTTGAACGGGGCCGGATTTTCCGAGGCGCGATTGAGTTCTCGCGCCATTAATCGATAGACCGTGTCATTGATCAGCGTCGATTTACCCGAACCCGATACGCCCGTCACGCAGACGAACAAACCGGCCGGAATTTCGACATCGACTGCTTTAAGGTTATTTCCGGTCGCACCGCTGAGTTTGAACAGGCGCTTGCGATCGGGCTTGTGGCGCTGAACGGGAATCTCGATCTGTTTGCGGCCGGAAAGATAATCAGCCGTCAGCGACTGTTTGCAGTCCAGCAGCTTGTCGGGCGAACCCGAATACACGATCTGACCGCCATGCACACCCGGTCCGGGCCCGATATCGACGATATGATCGGCCGTACGAATCGCGTCTTCGTCGTGCTCAACGACAATTACGGTATTACCCAGATCACGCAGCCGCGTCAGGGTTTCGAGCAGCCGCGTGTTGTCGCGCTGATGCAGGCCGATCGAGGGTTCGTCGAGCACGTACATCACACCGACCAGGCCGGCGCCGATCTGGCTGGCCAGGCGGATGCGCTGAGCCTCGCCTCCAGATAAGGTATCGGCCTGGCGATCCAGCGTCAGATAATCCAGTCCAACGTTGACCAGAAAATGCAAACGTTCGCGCACTTCTTTCAGAATCCGGCCGGCGATTTCACCACGCCAGCCTTCGAGCTCCAGTTCGTTAAAAAACGTCAGGCACTGCTCGACCGACCATGCGGATACTTCCGGCAACGAGCGATCATCAATAAATACATTGCGCGCAGCAGCATTCAGACGCTGGCCATTGCAGTCGGGGCATGGTTGAGTCGAGATGTAGCGCGACAGCTCTTCGCGCACGATGCGTGAATCAGTCTCACGATAACGTCGCTGCAGATTCGGAATAATGCCGACGAATGGGTGCTTGCGGGTTTGACTGCCGCCGTCGGAGAAATAGCGAAAGCTGATTTTCTCCTCGCCGCTGCCGTGCAGGATGACCTGCTGGATCGACTCGGACAATTCGTTGAACGGCGTTTCCGGGTCAAACTTGTAGTGTTTGCCAAGCGACTGGATCAGCTGAAAATAATATGCATTGCGCCGATCCCAGCCGCGAATCGCGCCACCAGCCAGGCTCAGTTCGGCATTACCAACTACACGCTCCGGATCGAAGAACTGGGTATGGCCAAGCCCATCGCAGGTAGGACACGCACCGTGTGGATTATTAAACGAAAACATGCGCGGCTCGAGCTCGGGCAGGCTGTAACCGCATACCGGGCAGGCAAAACGGGCCGAGAACAGAATTTCCTTGAGGTCCGGATCGTCCTCGGGATTCATCGGCGCCACGATGGCCACACCATCGGCCAGTGCCAGCGCGGTTTCCATGCTCTCGGCCAGGCGCTGGACCATGTCTTCGCGGACTTTGAAACGGTCGACCACCGCTTCAATCGTGTGTTTCTTGCGCAGCTCCAGCGTCGGCAAATTGTCGTCCAGATCAATCACCTCGCCGTTGACGCGCGCTCGGATAAAACCCTGCGTACGCAAATCCTGCAGCAGATTGATGTGCTCACCTTTGCGGTTGCGCACGACCGGCGCGAGCACCATCATACGACTGCCTTCAGGCAGATTCAGCACAGTATCGACCATCTGGCTGACCGTCTGCGCATCGAGTTCTTCATGATGCTCCGGACACCGCGGCGTGCCGACGCGTGCATATAAAAGGCGCAGGTAATCGTGAATTTCCGTCACCGTGCCGACCGTCGAACGCGGGTTGTGGCTGGCCGCCTTCTGCTCGATCGAAATCGCCGGTGACAGACCCTCAATATGATCGAGGTCGGGCTTCTGCATCATCGACAGAAACTGGCGCGCATAGGCCGACAACGACTCGACATAGCGCCGCTGGCCTTCAGCGTAGATCGTATCGAACGCGAGCGAAGATTTGCCCGACCCGGACAAGCCGGTAAACACAATCAAGCGATCGCGCGGCAGCTCCAGATCAACATTATCGAGATTGTGCGTGCGCGCACCGCGTATTGAGATTTTTTCCACGACAGCTCAACAGTTCGACAACAGGTCAGTATAGCTTTTGAGGTGAATTTTTCGCAAATGAATCACCCATTTTGTTTGGCTTGGTACACACCTTCCGGCTGCCTCGGGGCTTAAATGATTTTTTCTAATTCAAAAGTGATTTCATCGGCCGCTACGCGAGCTTGCGCAACTTATCGTTGTCATAGCCATTGCCAGCATCAGTAAGCCACGCAGCGAAGCGGCAGGCAGCGACACCGGCAGAACGTTCTTGGCCTTAAGCGAATGTCAGATATAAAAACCTACTTGCGCCACTGATAAAATCGCATCGGCGGAATATTCAACATTTCGAACGAGGATTGATCCGGCTCACCCAACACCGGCCTGGCAAGCCTGGCCACTTCGCCCCTGAACTGATACGCCAGAAAAACCCCGTTCGGCGCCAAATTCTGTTGGATCGCCTGAATAATCGCCGTGCCCACCGGTTTCGGCATAGTGGAAAACGGAATACCCGAGACCACGGTATTCGGTGCATCTATACCATGCTGCTGCAGAATTTCTGCCAGATCTACTGCGCTGCCGTGGTGTGGAAGCAAGCGTGGGTCGTCGAAGCCGCTAAGAATATCGATAAAGCGCGGGTCGAGATCGATTGCAAGCAGACGCGCGTTCTGCGACATCGCAGCCAGCATCGCCCGTGTGGTGCCGCCGGTGCCTGGGCCGAGTTCGACTACCAAGCCAGCCTGCTGTACTTCGGCCATCTTGATGATCTTGCGCTCCATGAAACGCGAACTCGGAATCACGGAGCCAACCCGGCCCGGATTGCGCAGAAAACCGCGCAGAAAGTCGATGTTCTTGCGACTGCTTGAGGAGTCAGCTTCGGCTCGTGTCGGCGCTATTTTGGTTCGGGCCGGTTGCAAGTGAGTCAGTCCATTTCAGCTCGTATATTTGATTCTAACAGCCCTAAGCGAGTAAATACGGTTGTGGTTGTTTCAGTTCGACGAATACGCTCGCAAATCGCTACAATTATTCACAATGAAAGTTGCATTTAATAATTTGGCAAGTCATCCAGGGCTGACGAAACGTCAAATTCTTGATATCTTTTCCAATGTAGTCCGCGACCAAAACTCTCTGTTTGGTCCACAAGTACGACGTTTTGAAGCCACTTTTGCCGATTATTCAGGATATAAACACGTAATCAGCACGGCTAATGGTACTGACTCACTCGAACTCGCGCTACGCGCGGTTGGCGTGGGAACCGGTGACCAGGTTTTGACGGTTGCAAATGCCGGTGGCTATGCCACCATAGCGACACGGGCTATTGGCGCAAACACTTTCTTTTGCGATGTCGAGCCTGACAATGGGCTAATTGCGCTTTCAAAGCTGAAATCAGCGCTGCAAGACAGGCCCTCAGCACTGGTTATCACCCATTTGTACGGGCGTATGGTGAATATGCAGCAAGTATTTGCATTAACCGATGAGTGCCGCATCCCTGTCATCGAAGATTTTGCTCAATCGCATGGTGCCCGGCTAGCTGGAAAACCAGTCGGAGATTACCCAAACATAGCAAGCTGTATGCATCTGGCTTGCTTCAGTTTCTACCCGACAAAAAACCTGGCTGCGCTAGGTGATGCGGGGGCAGTGGCAACCAATCAACCCGACTTAGCCAAAAAAATACGTGCTTTAGCGCAATACGGCTGGAATGAGAAATATCAAGTGGAATTTGATACAGGACGAAATAGCCGAATGGATGAGATTCAGGCCGGCATTCTCAACGCACGGCTCGAATTTCTGGATTCGAACAACAAAATACGTCGGGAAATTGCCAAAAAGTATCGAAATGGCATCCAAAACCACAAGATTAAATGCGATAGCGAATCCGGCGGCTACGATGTTGAACATCTCTTTATCCTCCAGAGTAGCCAGCGCAATCGTCTGATTCAGCATTTAACAGAATGTCAAATTGAAACTTCAATTCATTATCCAATACCAGATCATCAGCAACGCGCTTGGCGACAGGATTTCAGGAAAGTGAACCTGCCTGTAACCGAGAAGCGCGCTGCTGAAATTCTTTCAATCCCTTGTCATCCGGGACTTAAGGAGCACGAAGTTGACTACGTCATCCGCTGCTGCAATCAATTCTGATCCTGACTATTCAGTTGATTACTCAATTATTGTGCCGATTTATCTTAACGCGGCGACGATTAAGGCTCTGATTGATCGGCTACACTCAATCGCCGATGAACTCGGAGATCAGGTTGAAGTAGTTTTTGTTATCGATGGCTGTCCTGAAAACAGCTATGCAGAGTTGATGAACAGACTGCCTGACAATAACTTGAATGCAGTAGTGCTTAACCTATCCAGAAATTTCGGCTCTTTCGCCGCAATTCGGGAGGGGCTGAGGGCGGCCAATGGCAAATATTTTGCTGTTATGGCAGCAGACCTTCAAGAGCCCGAGGAACTAGCGAAAGAAATGCTTATCGCCCTGGCTGAGAATCGTGCGGATGTCGTAACTGGAACGCGCATCAGCCGGAGCGACCCATGGAGCAGTCAATTGTTTTCCAGACTATTCTGGCGTATGCAAAAAAGGATCGTGCAACCTGACATGCCTGCTGGTGGAATTGATGTGTTCGGATGCAACCGTGCTTTCCGTGACGGTCTACTACGGCTTGAAGAAAATCATACTTCACTGGTGGGACAGTTGTTCTGGCTCGGGTTCAGACGCCTCGAAATTCCTTATCAAAGGCTACCAAGATCATCTGGAAAAAGCGGCTGGAATTGGTCGCGTAAGCGAAAATACTTTTTTGACAGCCTGTTTGCATTCACTGACCTACCTATTCGGATATTTACATTATTAGGACTGCTCGGAATTCTGACCAGCATTGTACTTGGACTCGTTGTGCTCATCGCTCGAATCACCGGGCAAATAGATATGCCTGGCTACGCCGCCACTGTACTTACCATCGTATTCTTTGCTGGCCTTAATTTATTCGGTATCGGCATCGTCGGAAATTACGTGTGGCGAACATATGAAAATACAAAGCAGCGTCCACTGGCGGTGGTAATGTCAAAACACGAATTCCCGAAACCATAAAGAATGATGATTCATCCCTCGGCCATTTGCGAATCCACCGACATAGGCATTGGATCCCGAATCTGGGCCTTTGTGCATTTCCTTCCGGGCGCCATAATTGGTCAAGACTGCAACATATGCTATAGCGTTTTTATCGAG
>JBCCHH010000144.1:0-5232 GCA_039028855.1 Pseudomonadota bacterium
AGCTCGTCCATACCGAGGATCGCGATGATGTCTTTCAGTTCCTTATAGCGCTGCAGCGTGCCCTGCACTTTACGCGCCACGTCATAGTGTTCCTGAGCGACGACCAGCGGATCGAGCTGACGCGAGGTCGAATCGAGCGGATCCACAGCCGGGTAAATGCCCAGCTCGGCGATCTGGCGCGACAGTACGACGGTCGCATCCAAGTGAGCGAAGGTCGTGGCCGGGCTCGGGTCGGTCAAGTCATCGGCCGGTACATATACAGCCTGGATCGAGGTGATCGAGCCGGTCTTGGTCGAGGTAATGCGTTCCTGCAATGCGCCCATTTCCTCGGCCAGCGTCGGCTGATAGCCTACCGCCGACGGCATACGGCCGAGCAGCGCCGATACTTCGGTGCCGGCCAGCGTGTAGCGATAGATGTTGTCGATAAACATCAGAACGTCACGACCTTCATCGCGGAAACTTTCTGCAATCGTCAGGCCACTCAGGGCCACGCGCAGACGGTTACCCGGCGGCTCGTTCATCTGGCCGAACACCAGCGATACCTTGTCGAGTACGTTCGAGTCTTTCATCTCGTGGTAGAAGTCGTTGCCCTCACGGGTACGCTCGCCGACGCCGGCGAATACCGAGTAGCCGCTGTGTTCAATCGCGATGTTTCGGATCAGCTCGAGCATGTTTACGGTCTTGCCGACACCGGCACCGCCGAACAGGCCGACTTTACCGCCCTTGGCGAACGGACAGACCAGGTCGATGACTTTAATGCCCGTTTCAAGCAGCTCGTTACTGGCCGCCTGCTCTTCAAAGCTCGGCGCAGGGCGGTGAATCGGCAGACGCTCGTCTTCGCCGATCGGGCCGGCTTCGTCAATCGGGCGACCCATCACGTCCATAATGCGGCCCAGCGTTTTCTGGCCGACCGGCACGGAAATCGGCGCGCCGGTATTGCTGACCGCGCGGCCGCGCTTGAGGCCGTCGGTTGAACCCAATGCAATCGTACGCACCACACCATCACCCAGAAGCTGCTGGACTTCGAGCATGATGTCGGAGTCGTCAATAATGAGTGCGTCGTATACGCGCGGTACGTTATCGCGATCGAACTCAACGTCGACAACGGCGCCGATAATTTGAACAATGCTTCCCGAACTCATGTGTCTTCCTCAACAGTTAATGGCTTCGCGTTCTTTTACGAGGCCTGATTTTCAATACCCTAAATTCATAGCAGTGGGCGGTCGGGTTTTAAACTTATTAAACCGCCGCCGCGCCGCTGACAATTTCTGAAATTTCCTGCGTAATCGCAGCCTGACGGGCCTTGTTGTAGGCCAGGTTCAATTCATCGATCAGGTTATTCGCATTATCCGACGCGCTCTTCATCGCGACCATGCGCGCCGCGTGCTCACTGGCCAGATTCTCGAGCGTGGCGTGATAGATCAGGGTTTCGATATAGCGTACGAGCAGGTCGTCGAGCAACGATTCCGGATCGGGCTCGTACAGATAATCCCAGTACTGCAGCATTGGCTCGTCTTCGGTCGGCGGCAGCGGCAATACCTGATCGAACGTGATGGCTTGCGTCATCGTATTGATGAAGTTGTTATAGCAGACGTGCAATTCGTTGATGTCGCCTTCGCGATAGCCGTCGGTCATGATCTTGATCGCGCCGATCAGGTCTTCGATTTTGGGCTGCTCGCCCAGGTTCTGCGTCGCGGCGGAAATCTCGACCTTGATCCGCTTGAAAAACTGCGCGGCTTTGCGACCGACCAGGACCAGCTTGACTTCTTGTCCATTGTCCTGATGCTGCTTGATGCGCGCCAGCAGTTTGCGAAACAGGTTGTTGTTCAAACCGCCGCACAGGCCGCGATCGGACGAAATGACGATGTAGCCGACCGTTTTGATCTCGTCATGGCGTTGTGTAAACGGATGCTTAAACTCCGGATTGGCGTGCGCCAGGTGGCTAACCGCCTGCCGAATCATGCGCGCATACGGTCTGGATGCCTGCATGCGATCCTGCGCCTTGCGGATCTTCGAGGCCGAGACCATCTCCAACGCGCGCGTTACCTTGCGCGTGTTCTTGATGCTCTTGATCTGGCCGACAATTTCTCTGGATCCACTCATGTTTTTCTCGTAAAGTCTTTAAAGGCGTTTAACCGCAGATTTCGCAGATATACGCAGATTAAAAGTCAAAATCATTAGAGCTTGTTAAAACAAGTTACTAAGCTTTTGACTTGATTCTTGTATGTTTGCGTTTCAAATTTTTTTAATCTGCGCAATCCGCGTAATCTGCGGTTTCTTCAGTTTTTACTTTTACCAGCTACCTGTTTTCTTAAAGTCGTCTTGTGCGGCTTTCATTTCTGCAGCCAACTCATCATTCCAAGCGCCGCTTTCGTTGATTTTGTCCATGAGTTCGCCGTGCGAGTTGTTCATAAACGAAATCAACGCCTGCTCGTACGCGATAACCTTGTTCAGTTCCAGATCATCCAGATAGCCCTCGTTACCGGCAAACAGGCTGACCGCCATTTCAGCAATCGACATCGGCGAGTACTGCGGCTGTTTCATCAGCTCGGTTACGCGCTGACCGCGCTCAAGCTGCTTGCGCGTGGCCTCATCCAGATCAGAAGCAAACTGTGAGAACGCCGCCAGTTCACGATACTGCGCCAGCGCCAGACGGACACCGCCGCCGAGCTTCTTGATCACCTTGGTCTGTGCCGCACCACCTACACGTGATACGGAAAGGCCGGCGTTGATGGCCGGGCGAATACCGGCGTTGAACAGGTCGGTCTCCAGGAAGATCTGACCGTCGGTAATCGAGATCACGTTGGTCGGTACGAAGGCGGATACGTCACCGGCCTGGGTTTCGATGATCGGCAGCGCGGTCAGTGAACCGGTCTTGCCCTTGATTTCGCCGTTGGTCATTTTTTCAACGTAGTCCGCATTCACTCGTGCGGCACGCTCGAGCAGACGCGAATGCAGGTAAAACACGTCACCCGGATACGCTTCACGGCCCGGCGGACGCTTCAACAGCAGCGACACCTGACGATAGGCCCAGGCCTGCTTGGTCAAATCATCATAAATAATCAGTGCGTCTTCACCACGATCGCGGAAGTATTCGCCCATCGCGCAACCGGCATACGGTGCGATGTACTGCATCGCGGCCGAATCGGATGCGTTGGCGGCAACGACGATGGTGTGTTCCATCGCGCCATGCTCTTCGAGCTTGGCCACGACGCTGGCCACCGACGAGGTCTTCTGACCGACGGCGACGTAAATACATTTGATGCCCGTGCCTTTCTGGTTGATGATGGCGTCGATCGCCACCGCCGTTTTACCGGTCTGGCGGTCACCGATGATCAGCTCACGCTGACCACGACCGACCGGCACCATCGCATCGATCGACTTCAGACCAGTCTGCACCGGCTCATCGACCGACTGGCGCGCAATTACGCCCGGCGCAATCTTTTCGATCGGCTCGGAACCGGCGGCTTCAATCGGACCGGCACCGTCGATCGGCTCACCCAGTGCGTCGACGACGCGACCGAGCATGCCTTCGCCGACCGGCACCTGCAGAATCTTGCCCGTGCAGCGCGCCGTGTCGCCTTCGACCAGGTGCTCGTAATCGCCGATGATCACAACACCGACCGAATCGCGCTCGAGGTTCAGCGCCAGGCCGTATGTGTCGCCGGGGAATTCGATCATCTCACCCTGCATCGCGTCGGCCAGGCCGTGGATGCGGCAAATACCGTCCGATACGCTGACGATGGTGCCTTCGTTGCGGGCTTCGTTGACTACTTCGAACTGCTCGACGCGCTTGCGGATCAGTTCGGAAATTTCAGTCGGGTTTAGCGTCTGCTGCATGAGTAGGTACTCTTATTCACTGTGTTTAGTCACATCCAGCGACATCGGTGTCGGCTGGAATTACATGTTTGATTTCACTTACCGTACGAATCGCTTACCGTACAAGTTGCCGGCCAAGCTGCTCAAGACGACCGCGCAGGCTCGAATCGATCACGCGATCGCCGGCACGCACGACCAGGCCGCCGATGAGTTCGGCATCCACATCAGTCTCCATATCGACCTCGGCGCCGAAACGCTGCTTCAACCGCGCGGCCAGCTTTTCGCGCTGACCTGCATCGAGTTCAATCGCCGAAGTCACGTGCACTTTCAGGCGCTGCTCGCTGGCCCGGCGCAGAATTTCAAACTGCGCATAAATTTCGGGAAGTAGCGGCAGACGACGATAGTGCATCAGCACATTCAAAAAATTCTTGAATGTATCCGTCATATGTCCGCCCAGTGCATCGCCGAACAGCGCAATGATCTGCTCAGCGTCAATCTTCGGATTGCCGAGAATGCGGCTGGCCGACTCGGTCGCAACCACTTCAGCCGCAGCCGACAGTGCGTTGCGCCACGGCTCCAGTGCAGCGGATTTTTCCGCCAGATCAAAGGCTGCGCGCGCGTATGGCCGGGCCAGTGTGGTTTCAGCCAGCATGGTCGATCAAAGCTCCGCAGCCATCTGGTCGAGCATGGCGCGATGACGATCGGCATCGAGCTCCTGGCCAATGACTTTCGAAGCACCGGCCACGGTCAGTTCGGCCAATTTTTCACGCAATGCTTCACGCGCCTGATTGGTCGCCAGCTTGATCTCGGCTTCGGCTGCCTGCACCTGACGATCGCGCTCGGCCATCGCCTCCTGCTTGGCCTGCTCGACGATCTCGTTGCCGCGCTGGCCGGCCTGCTCGATGATCTCATTCGAACGGGCACGTGCTTCACGCAACACCTGCTCGGCTTCGGCCTGCGCTATTTCGAGCGCCTTTTCGGCTTCATCCGACTGCGCCAGACCCTCGGCAATCTTCTGCCGACGCTCTTCCATGGCCTGGGTCAGCGGTGGCCAGACGAACTTCATCGTGACCAGCACCAGCACCAGAAAAGTACCGGCCTGACCGACTAATGTAAGAGGACTGATGTCCATAGTACGTTCCTGCTATTCGTTACGGTTTGCTGCGATAAATACGGTGGTTTGCCCGTACGCGACTTAGCCGGTAATAGCGGCCAGCAGCGGGTTGGCAAACAGCAGCAGCGCCGCAAACGCAACACCGATGATCGACAGCGCGTCGAGCAGACCGGCGATGATGAACATGCGAACCTGCAGCATACCGGTCAGTTCAGGCTGACGGCTGGCGCCTTCGAGGAACTTGCCGCCCAAAAGACCGAAGCCAATGCCGGTACCCAGTGCTGCAAAGGCGAAAATCA
>JBCCHH010000145.1:0-5221 GCA_039028855.1 Pseudomonadota bacterium
AACAGATTTGGAAAATGCAAATAAATCTTGAATTTTTTCATAGGCTCGTAAATACCCGCTGGATCGTGCGCCGGTCACGACCCAGACAGGCCGCGATCTTTGTCACCGGTAGGCGCTGTTCTATCATCGCACGTATCCGGCAGCGTTCTTCCAAATCAATCTGATTGTAATATCGTCCCATAGCACCCGCTCTTTAGCAGGTGAGGCACTTGGAATGTGAATCTAGCGGCCAGTTCAAGCGGCGCAAATGGCGATACTGCTGGAGGGTATTGACTGGCGCATGCCGCAGCACAGCTGGACGCCGTTGACGACGGGCGTGGTGATACCACAACAAAAACAATCTGTTGGCGCGGTTCAGGCTTCGCGAGACCGTCGAGACGTTCACGCCCAGTGCCCTGGCTGCTGCGGTTTGCGATTGATTCACTTCATTCCACGCCTGCAATACTGCCCACTGATTTTGGCTGATGTCCCGGATCAGCACCGATAGCGGAGCTAGTATCGCATTGCACGCCGCTGAGATTGCTGCTTTGGAGTATTTGGCTGGAATGCCCGAGCCATGGACCGAAACCAGCACATTCGATTCGCTGACCTGCTTGCCGCGATTGTTCAGTTGCTCCAGCGCAGTGCGGGCAGCCTCAAATGCCGGTCCGAAACCAACTTCATTGATGCCGCGGTCACCGTCAGCGACAGCCTCCACTACCGAAACGGCGCCTAAGCCAATGCCGATGCGTAACTGCATTGGCTGAAAACGGGTGATGAGCTGCCAGAAAAATTCGGGCAGGTCGGTGGGCCGTTCAAGCAGGAACTGGACCTCGTCCCAAGCTGTGATCGCATGCCGATAGCGTATTGTCGCTTGAGATCGTGCCAGGCGCTCCAGTGCCTGATCGCGCTTGGCAGCAAAGTTAGCGTAACCGCTGGAATCGATAACATCAGTAACGACAACAAATTTTGCATCCATAAATGCAATTTAGCACAATTGCATTGTTTCATGCAATAAAAAGACAAGCTGTAACGGAAAGATCGAGCTCAGTTCCGTTCACTTCAATGTGCTCACCGATAAACCGCTAGTATTCAACAGTGGCTATCCGTTCCGTTCGTATTCCCGAGTTTCGTTCCGCGCCAGTGCAGTCTGTGCCATTAGGCGATGTCGATCAATTGCTCGACTGGTTTCGTGATCATCAAAACATCCTTGTGATTACCGGTGCGGGCTGTTCGACGGGTTCGGGTATCCCCGCGTATCGCGATGGCGATGGGCAGTGGCGACGACGACAGCCGATTTTTTATCAGGACTTTATTGCCGATGCGGCGGTCCGCCGCCGCTACTGGGCGCGTAGTTTCTTCGGCTGGCCGCTCATTCAGACCGCAGCGCCGAATGCGAGCCATCGGGCACTGGCGCAATTGCAGCAGATCGGCCGAATCAGCGCTCTGATTACGCAGAATGTCGATGGCCTGCACCATGCGGCGGGTCATGACGATGTGATTGAATTGCACGGTGGCTTGAAGCGCGTGCGTTGCCTGGCTTGCGGCGAGATCACGGATCGGGCTGATCTGCAGCAGCGCTTGCATGCACTGAACCCAAACTGCACAGCCGAGGTGCATGGCATCAACCCGGACGGCGATGTCGAACTGGACGATCTGGCCGGGCAGCAGTTTCAGATTGCCGACTGCAAACGCTGCGGCGGTGTGCTCAAGCCTGATGTGGTTTTTTTCGGCGAATCGGTGCCCGCCGCGGTTACACAAGCGGGAATTCAGCGGCTCGATCAGGCTGAGGCCGTACTTGTGGCCGGCAGTTCGCTCGTGGTTTGGTCGGGTTTTCGTCTGGCGCGCAAGGCTGCACGACAGGGCAAATCGGTGGTAGCGATCAATCAGGGCCGAACGCGCGCCGATGACGTGCTCGATTTCAAATTGAATGAAGAATGTGGGGCCATCTTATCGAGCCTGGCTATAGCGTTTGCCTAAGCTAGGCGGGTGCGGCTCATGCTGTTAATTCGGTCTTCAACCAGGCGCGTGCACGGGTTAAATCGCGTGTGACCGTACGGCTGGACAAACCCAGCATATCGGCAATTTCAGCAACCTGATAGCCGGCGAAAAAACGTGCTGAGGCAATTTCGGCCATGCGTGGATTGGCCTGTTCCATGCGCTGAATGATCTGCTCGATGACCAGCACTTGTTCCGCATCCGGTTCGCTGCTTTCAATTCGCTGATCTTCGAGTTCAACCGGGCGTTGGCCGCTACCGCGTTTGGCCGAACTGCGCTTGCGCGCATAGTCGAGTGTGAGCTGACGCATCACGAGCGCGGCCAGACGCTGCAGGTGCAGCCGATTCTCGATCTCGCCATCGGCGTGGCCACGCAGTTTGATAAAGGCCTCGTGCACCAGGGCCGTGGTCTGCATGGTCAGCCCTGCCGGCAACTGGCGCCGTTGTTGATGGCCGATGCGCTTCAGATCGTCGTAAATTAGCGGAATAATTCGGTCGAAGCGCTCTGGTCGCTGTTGAATTTCATGCAGCAGGCGCGTCACTTCATTCGGATCGATCGGCGGTGGATCGGCTGAATCTTCGCTCATGAGCGTTATTGTTTTAGCGATGATTGGTATCAAGTATGCTGCAGTCTAGCCTTAATTTCGCTGCGCTGTGTCAACAGTCGGCAGTAATCGCTGGTTGTGCAACCAAGCAACACTTGTACACTAGTAGGGTTGTTCAGTCTTTCGTGACAGGAGTTTCCATTGAGTCAACCCGCTACTGCTGCCGAAGCCAAATCGTCTTATCCGCATTTGCTTCAACCGCTCGATTTGGGTTTTACTACTTTGCCCAACCGTGTGCTGATGGGTTCAATGCATACGGGTCTGGAAGACCGGGTCTGGAATTACGATCGGCTAACCGCGTATTTCGTCGAGCGCGCCAAAGGCGGTGTGGGCTTAATGGTGACCGGTGGTATCGCACCGAACCGGCGTGGCTCGCTGGCGCCGCTGGCCTCGAAGCTGACTCATCGCTTCGAAGTGCCGCGTCACCGTAAATTAACCGATGCCGTTCACCAGGCCAATGGTCGGATCTGCATGCAGATTCTGCATGCCGGGCGCTATGCCTATCATCCGTTCTCGGTTGCTCCTTCGGCGATTAAATCGCCGATTACACCGTTCAAGCCGAGCGCGCTGTCCTTGCGCGGGATCGAAAAGCAGATTGACGACTTCGTGCGCTGTGCCAGCTTGGCGCAACAAGCCGGCTACGACGGCGTCGAGGTGATGGGTTCGGAAGGCTATTTCATCAATCAATTTCTGGTGCCGCGCACAAACAAACGCGATGATGAGTGGGGCGGCTCATTTGAAAACCGCATGCGATTGCCGGTTGAAATTGTTCGGCGCACGCGCGAGGCCGTCGGCGAACGGTTCATCATCATTTATCGCCTGTCCATGCTCGATATGCTGGCCGATGGCAACAACTGGGAAGAAGTCGTAATACTGGCTAAAGCGATCGAACAAGCCGGGGTGACCATCATCAACACCGGCATCGGCTGGCACGAAACGCGTATTCCGACCATTGCCACCTCAGTGCCGCGCGCGGCGTTTACGTTTGTTACGCGCAAGCTGCGCGATGCGGTATCGCTGCCGCTGGTCACGACCAATCGCATCAATATGCCGGGAACAGCCGAGCAGGTGCTGGCTCGTGGCGATGCTGATATGGTGTCGATGGCGCGGCCATTCCTGGCCGATGCTGATTGGGTCAACAAGGCCGCCAACGATCGTGTCGACGAGATCAACACCTGCATTGCATGCAATCAGGCCTGTCTCGACCATGTGTTCCAGAACAAAACGGCGTCGTGTCTGGTCAACCCGCGCGCCGCACACGAAACCGAACTGGTGATTCGCCCGGCCGAACAGAAAAAATCGATTGCTGTGGTTGGTGCCGGACCGGCTGGCCTGGCTGCGGCCAAAACGGCGGCCGAGCGTGGTCATCGCGTGGTGCTGTTCGAAGCATCCAATCGCATCGGCGGCCAGTTCAACATGGCCAAACGCATCCCGGGCAAGGAAGAGTTTGTTGAAACGCTACGCTACTTCGCTCGTCAGCTTGAGATTCATCAGGTTGACGTGCGCCTGAATACGCGCGCCGATGCGGCCGGCCTGGCGGCTGAAGGTTTCCATGAAATTGTCATTGCCACCGGCGTGGTTCCGCGCGACCCGAACATACCGGGTCAGGATCATCCCTCGGTACTGACCTATGTACAGGTGCTTAAAGACATTGCGGCGGTTGGCAAGAAAGTCGCCGTGATCGGCGCTGGTGGCATTGGTTTTGATGTTTCCGAGTTTCTGTTACATGAAAATGTACCGGTCGTGCCTGACCCCGAATCGCCCAAGCCTGAGAATTTCTTCCGTCAGTGGGGTGTCGATATGGCGATCGACCAACGCGGTGGCGTGGCCGACGTCGAGCCTGAACTCGAACCTCCGCCACGCGAAATCTGGCTGCTGCAGCGCAGCGAAGGCAAACTCGGCGCCAAGCTCGGTAAAACCACGGGCTGGATTCACCGTACCACGCTCAAGAAACATGGTGTGCACATGCTCGGCGGCGTGCGCTATGACCGGATTGATGACAAGGGTTTGCATATCACGGTCGGGAACGAATCGCGCGTACTGGCTGTGGACAACGTCGTGCTTTGCGCAGGTCAAATCTCCGAGAACGCATTGTTTGAAGAACTCAAGGCCAAGGGCGGCAACGTACACTGCATTGGCGGCGCGAAACTGGCTGGCGAACTCGATGCCAAACGCGCCATCGACGAAGGAACGCGTCTTGCAGCCGTGCTGTAGCACTGACTGGTGAGTATTCCGTTTAGCCCTGGATACGGGTAATGTGCTAGTGTGGCTGCACGGAATTCAGAAATTAATCACTAGGCTTGTGGACAAAACGGCTTTTTTGTGTACGCATTTCCATGCGTAGTAGCCATGATTTGTGCTCAAATCTGCAAGCCAAAAAGAACCAATAAGAATAAGGCGAAAAATAATGCTAGATAAATCTGTGCTGATTATTGCCCTCTCAATCTGTTTGGCTACGAACGGAGTGGCATATGCTGAAGAATCGAAACGAACATTTACTGATGAGCAGCTTGAGACAATGCCTGCTCCAGGTCCAAACCCTTATATCAGCTTTTTACCGGTAGAGGCTGAGGTTGACTGGGAGTACTGGAGAGCGAAAATGAGCTACGAAGCCCGGCTTAAGGCAGAAGCAGAAGCCGC
>JBCCHH010000146.1:0-5204 GCA_039028855.1 Pseudomonadota bacterium
CATACTCCATGCCACAAATAAAGTCTCTAGTTAAGTTTTCTATCCGCCTGTTTTTATTCGGGTTGGTCCTGGGTGCAATTTGCATCACAGTTTTGTGGTTCTTAATCGTGCCATCACTACCCTCGGTGGACAAACTGAGAGATGTGGAAATGCAGGTGCCGCTGCGGATTTATTCGGCCGATCAGCAGCTCATCACCGAGATTGGCGAGCAGCGCCGTATTCCGTTGAACATCGAGGAAATTCCGCCGTTGCTGAAGCAGGCCTTTCTGGCCGCCGAAGATGATCGCTTTTATTCGCACATTGGCATCGACTGGCGCGGCACGCTCCGCGGTGTATGGGGTTACGCACGCTATCTGGGCCAGCGGCGCGTACCGGGTGGCAGCACGATCACGCAGCAGGTCGCGCGACGGTTCTTCCTGAATAACGAATTCTCGGTCATGCGCAAACTGCGCGAGATGGCGCTATCGATCAAGATCGAACGCGAACTCAGCAAGGATGAAATCCTTGAACTGTACATGAATAAAGAGTTCCTCGGCCATCGCGCCTACGGTGTCGGTGCCGCCGCACAGATTTACTACGGTAAACGCGTGGACGAACTGACCGCAGCCGAGGCAGCCATGATTGCGGCACTGCCGAAAACGCCGTCGCGCATCAATCCGATCACCAATCCCGAAGCTGCAACCATTCGCCGCAATTATGTGCTCGATCGCATGCATTTGCTCGAAACGATCGATACTGAAACCTGGCAGGCGGCGCGCGCAACGCTTGATCAAGCCAGGCTGCATGGCCCGCTGCGCGAGCTGGATGCCGACTGGGCCGCGGAAATGGCCCGCCGCGAAGCGGTTGAACGCTTCGGCGCCGAGCAGGCCTATACGCGCGGCTATCAGATCATCACCACTATCGACAGCGGACTGCAGCGCGCCGCTGATACCGCCGTGCGCGAAGGCCTGGATGCCTACGACAAACGCCATGGCTGGCGCGGGCCGGAACAAGCCGGCTTCGTCGAGCAGGTCGAAGATCAGAGCGCGATACTGGATAAGCTGAATGAAGTGCGCCTGATCGGTGACCTGCTACCGGCAGTCGCACTCAGCATCGAAACAGAACGTGCCGAACTGCTACTGTATGACGGTCGCATCGCCGAGTTGGTGTTGGAGCGGGTCGGCTGGGCGCGCGAGCATCTGACGCGCAATGCGCTGGGTATACAGCCAGAGTCGGTAGCCGATTTATTCTCGGTCGGTGACTTGGTTCGTCTGCGCGAGCATCCGGAAGGCTGGCGACTGGCCCAGCGACCCGAAGCCGAAGCGGCGCTGGTTGCACTGTCGCCACAGGACGGCCAAATCAAAGCGCTGATTGGCGGGCTGGATTTTGCCGATAACCAGTTCAACCGCGCCACCATGAGCCAACGCCAGCCGGGCTCGGCGTTCAAACCGTTTATCTATGCCGGTGCGCTTGATCATGGCTATACCACTGCCAGCCTGATCAACGATGCGCCGATCGTGTTCGACGATCCGTCGCAGGAGCGCGCCTGGAAACCGATGAATTTCAGCGAAGAGTTTTTCGGCCCAACCCGGCTGCGCGAAGGCATGATTCATTCGCGCAACCTAATCAGCGTACGTTTGCTGCTCGATATCGGCTTGGAACCAATGACCAACTATGTCACTGACTTCGGTTTCGAGCCCAATCAGTTGGCCGATGGCCCGGCCATGGCGCTGGGCGCGGCTTCCATCACGCCAGTGAAGCTGGCCGGCGCCTATGCCGTATTTGCCAATGGTGGCTACGAGATCGAACCGCATCTGCTACTGGCGATTCTGGATGATGACGATCAGTTTATTGAACTGCCGCAGCACCCCAGCATTTGTCGCGACTGCCCTGAACCCCGCCTGCCGATGCCTGAACCTGTTGAAGTGGTCGCCGCCAAGGCCGATGATCCGACCCTGCGTCAGCTCGATGTGAGCTTGGCCGACGACGAAAGCACACAGCAAACCGATGCCGTGCAAGAAGCCGAAGCGTCGAAAATCTTTGGTCCGCCAATACCCGTCTACGCCAGACAGGTGATTGACCCGCAAACCACCTGGCTGATCCGCTCGATGATGACCGACGTTATCCGCTATGGCACCGGCCGGCGCGCGCTGGCGCTCGGCCGTGGCGACCTGGCCGGCAAAACCGGCACCACCAACGATCAGCGCGATACCTGGTTTGCCGGCTTTAACGACCAGCTCGTCACGACCGTTTGGGTTGGCATGGACAGCAACGAATCACTCGGCCGCGACGAGCAGGGCGGGCGTACTGCATTGCCGATCTGGGTCGATTTCATGCAGACCGCGCTGGCCGATATGCCCGAACACAATGCTCCGTTGCCGGTTGGCATCGTACAGGCAAATATCGACCCTGCCACCGGCCTGCGCAGCCGCCCCGGCTATCCGAACGCCATACCGGAATGGTTCAAGGCCGGCGAACTGCCACCGCTACAAACGGTTGCGGCCGAGCAACAGGCTGAAGACGAGGACACTGCCGATCCATATCGGATCTTTTAGTTTCTGCTTTCAACTTTAACTCCCTAATTTTCAAGACCCGGCTTTCAAACTATCAAAGTCAAAGGCATTGCGCCTGGTTCCACCTGCCGCTCTGTTTCTCCGCGATTCACAGGCTCATCAAGGTCCAAAGGCAACTTCAAAAGCAACTGCAAAGGCAAAAAGCCTAGCCACATCAGTGATTTCCAGCATCAATGCACCAGCGGCGGTCGTTACCCGGTGAGAGCCACTTGTCCTTGAGCCAACTAAGTGCCTCAAATGTCAGTAAGCAGGATTCAGTTATTGATCTCATAGAAGGAAACCAACGTGCAGAAAGCACTAACAAAGCCACTGAGCGATTCTGACAGGATCTCTCAGAAAGCACTCCCGCTGACGGTGTTAAAGCGCGCTTTTTGCTTCCTTTTTTGTCGCAAGACACAAAAAGGAAGTCGCATCAGCCGGCGAAATGTAGTTGATTTTGACTTTCAGCAGTCCCAATAAACCCAGCTCATCCATACGCTACTATCTGAAAATTGAAAATTTTTAAAACAAGCTTCTTTAAAGACAACAAAAGCCGAAAATGACCAATAAACGCCACCGCAGATCCAAGGGCCAAATCAGCCGCAACAGCCGTGGGCTGGATCGCCAGCGCCAGCAGATCGCGATGGAAGCCGCACGCATTCTGGCTGCAGACGGTCAGCGAAACTATCGTCTGGCTAAGGAAAAAGCAGCGCTCCGGCTGGGCGCAGATCCTCAGCGCGGCTGGCCTTCGAATAGCGAAGTTGAGCAGGAATTACGTCGCTATCAGTCGCTGTACTACAACAATCAAACAAAGGTACTTGAACAAAAACGCCGTGCGGCCTTGAACGCGATGGCGTTTTTCAGTGACTTCCGGCCCAAGCTGGTCGGCCCAGTACTCGAAGGCACGGCCGATGAGCATTCTCGAATTAGCCTGCACGTGTTTTGTGAGAATCCCGATGAAATTGTGGCTTTTTTGCTCGAAAAAAATATTCCTTTCGAACAGGAAACGCGGCGCATCCGCTGGCATGACGGCAGCTATCGTGATCTAGAGTTAGCCGTGATGGAAGCCGACGAGCAGGCTTTTGAATTAGCCATCATGGCCGGCGCAAGCTGGCGCCAGGCACCGCCCAGCCCGATTGACGGCAAGACTCAGCAACGCGCCGGAATAGCCGAGGTGGAGCGCCTGCTGGCAGCTTGGCACGTCTGAAGAGTAATGATAAAGCCGACGGTAATTGATCAACGCTGCTGCAGCGGCACGTAGTCGCGCTCGATCGCACCTGTATAGACCTGACGTGGGCGACCGATGCGTGTCGGCGTAGCCGACTGCTCCAGCCACTGGCTGACCCAGCCGACGGTACGTCCGATGGCAAACATAGCCGTGAACATCGAGGTCGGAATACCGAGCGCCTTGTAGATGATGCCGGAGTAGAAATCGACGTTCGGATAGAGCTTGCGCTCGACGAAATATTCATCTTCAAGCGCAATGCGCTCCAGCTCCATGGCCAGATCGAGCTGTTCGTCTTTTTTACCCAGATCTTCGAGCACTTCATGGCAGGCCTTGCGGATAATGGTCGCGCGCGGGTCGTGATTCTTGTACACACGATGGCCGAAGCCCATCAAACGAAATGAGTCATTCTTATCCTTAGCGCGCCGGATAAACTCGGGCACACGATCGACGGTGCCGATCTCGTTGAGCATATTCAATACGGCCTCGTTCGCACCACCATGAGCCGGGCCCCAGAGCGCGGCAATACCGGCTGCAACGCAGGCATACGGATTGGCACCGGTCGAACCGACCAGACGCACGGTCGAGGTCGAGGCATTCTGCTCATGATCAGCATGCAGGATAAACAGCAGATCCAGCGCCTTGGCCGCGACCGGATTGATTTCATACGGTTCGGCCGGCACCGAGAACATCATGTTTAAGAAGCGCTCACTGTACCCGAGCGAATTTTTCGGATAGGCACTCGGCCAGCCCTGTGAATGACGGTAGGCAGCCGCTGCAATCGTCGGCATTTTCGCAATCAGCCGCTTAGCCGCCAGCTCGCGCTGTTCCGGGTCGTTCACGTCGAGTTTGTCGTGGTAAAACGCCGCCATTGAACCGACCACGCCCGACAGAATTGCCATCGGATGGGCATTGTAGTGGAAGCCGTGCATGAACGAGTTGATCTTCTCATGCACCATCGTGTGATAGGTGATGTCACGATCGAAACGGGCAAATTCTTGCTGGCTCGGCAATTCGCCGTAGACCAGCAAATAGGCACATTCGAGAAACGTGGACTGTTCGGCCAGTTGCTCAATCGGATACCCACGATAGCGCAAAATGCCCTGTCCGCCATCGATAAAAGTGATATCGCTCTTGCAACTGGCGGTTGAGCCGTAGCCTGGGTCGAATGTGAAATAACCCAGGGTCTTGTGCAGCGCGGCAATATCCAGCGTCGGATCGCCTTCACTACCGGCCACAACGGGCAGATCAAGCTGTTTGCCGGTGTCAGAATCGGTCAGGGTCAACTTGCGCTCTGCCACAGTCTAGCTCCTTGAATTTTTAAATTTTTTTGCGCTACTGATCCAAACGTCAGTATTCAGACACGAGGCGTTTAAATCGCAGACAGTATTTCACAGGCCGTACCTATTTTGAGTCAATGAGCTGACCCGACAGAGATACACCATGGC
>JBCCHH010000147.1:0-5194 GCA_039028855.1 Pseudomonadota bacterium
AACGATACGAAAGTAATCGATCACTGGCTCGATCGCATGCTCGATCTTTTTCAGCAGCCGGATACAGGCATCGTCGGTGCGCGTCTGGTCTATGCCGATGGCAGTCTGCAGGAGGCAGGCGGCGTTGTTTTCAGCGACGGCAGCGGCTGGAACTATGGCCGCAACGATGAAGCCGATCGGCCTCAGTACAGTTTTGTCAGTGAAACCGACTATGTTTCCGGTGCCTGCCTGATGTTGCGTCGGACGCTGTTTGAATCATTGAACGGCTTCGATAGCTACTACAGCCCGGCATATTACGAAGATACTGATTTGTGTTTTCGCGTGCGTGCGCAAGGCCTCAAAGTGATGTATCAACCGGCCGCAACGGTAGTGCATTTTGAAGGCGTGACTTCGGGCACGGATGAGTCGGGCGGCACCAAGCGCTATCAAGTCATTAACCGTGAGAAGTTCATTCAACGCTGGCAGGCTGAGTTGAGCCATCAGCCCGAATCGCCACCACCGTTACCCGAGCAAGCACAGAACGATCTCGATCACAACGACGTAAACCCATCAGATCGAGTACGGCAATTACGCTATCACCGTTTTGCCAAGCGGGCGTTGATCATTGATGCGGTTACGCCCACGCCGGATCAGGATTCCGGCTCTGTGCGTATGTTCGCCTTGCTCAAACTGTTCGGTCAGATTGGTTATCAAACCAGTTTCATGCCGTCGAATCTGGCCTGGGCCGGTGTTGACTCGGTTCGCCTGCAGCAGGCCGGTATTGAAGTGCTGACCGCACCCTGGGTCAATGATGTCGAGGAATGGCTGGTTGAGCACGGCCGAGATCTCAATCTTGTGCTAGTCAGTCGACACTATATCCTGACGCCGCTGATTCGATTGATTCGGCATTATTGCCCCAATGCGCAGTTGCTGTTTGATACAGTCGACCTTCACTTTCTCCGTGAAGAACGAGAAGCCGAGGTGAATGCCAGCGCGGCTGCGCTAAGAGAAGCTGCGCGCACGCGTCGTGCCGAACTGAGCCTGATTGAACGATCCGATGCCACCCTAGTTGTAAGCGGATTTGAAGCGAGGCTGCTCAACGAACTTAAGCCCGAAGCCCGAGTGCAGGTGGTGTCCAACGTACATTCCTTACAAAGCGCCGGTAACGCCTGGGCCGACCGCCGAGACGTATTGTTTGTCGGCGGTTTTCAGCATCCGCCCAACCGCGATGCTGCATTCTGGTTGATTGAAGAGATCCTGCCGCAGATCCGCGAACACTTACCTGAAGTCAAGTTACATCTGATCGGCAGCAAAATGCCCGATGCCATTCGCGAGCGGCGCGCACCAGGATTGATTGTGCACGGTTTTGTGGCTGATCTTGAGCCGTATCTGAATACCTGTCGCGTATCGCTCGCGCCCTTGCGCTACGGCGCAGGTGTCAAGGGTAAGGTTAATCAGGCCATGAGTCACGGTCTGCCAGTCGTGGCCACCACGTGCGCAGCCGAAGGTATGTATACCAGGCATGAGCACGATGTGCTGATGGCCGATACGGCGGACGATTTTGCTGAACAGGTTGTGCGGCTATATCAGGATCAGGCACTTTGGGAAAAAATAGCCGCCAATGGGCGGGACAATGTTGAACAGCATTTCTCGGTTGCTGCCGCTGAACGGGCGCTGTCGGAGTTGTTACGCGAATTAGAATCGTAGAAGCCGAAACCGCAGATTATGCGGATATACGCAAATTAAAAGCCAGCAACAGCAATCGGTTCAGTTGATAAAGAAGAGTAGCTCCGCGTTTCAGTTTTCTCTTGGTTTGCTTTTGTTTGTAAGCGATTCACAGCCTTTGATTGTAATCTGCGGTTAAGCCCTCAATCATGTCCGTCGCGTACTCTGCGTACCGAAGTGACGTTGGTGATGTTCTGCAGTTTGGCCAGGATAGCGGAAAGTTGTTCCAGGTCGCCGACCTCGACGGTGATCTCAATTTCGACCGCTTCGGGTTGTTCGCCGCGGCCGGCCTGCATGGCGATCACATCAATACCGCGCGCGGCCAGTACGCTGCCGATGTCTTTGATCAGTTCGCGTCGATCCCAGGCCTGGATTTTCAACCGCACGGGATAGCGTGAGCGTTTTTGTGCAGCCCACTCGACCTGAATGCGCCGCTCAGGCTGGCGTTCAGCCATGCGTAAGTACTGGCCGCAGTCTTCGCGATGAATGCTGACGCCGCGCGTTAGCGTAATGAAGCCGGCAATCGGATCGCCGGGCAGCGGCTGGCAGCATTTGGCCAGTTGATGCAACAAGTTGCCAACGCCTTCGATGCGAATTTCGCTTTTGCTGCTGTCGCCGGGCGGTGTTTGTCGACGCACCGGCAGCTTGCGCACGATCGATTCGACTTCGGGCTCGGGTTCGGGCATCAGCCGCAGCGCGGCCTGGGCGACCTGACCCGGCGTCAGATCGCCGGCACCGACCGCAGCCATCAGGTCGTCGGGACTCGTAAAGTTGTATTGTTCGGCAATCGGCTGTAGGTCGGGTTCGTCCAGATCCAGCCGCTGCAATTCGGCTTCAACACGCTGCCGACCGGCCATCAGATTGTCTTCGTAGTTCTGTTGACGGAAGAAATGCCGTACTTTGCCGCGGGCGCGCGCTGAGCGTAGATAACCGAGCTGTGGCAGCAGCCAGTCGCGCGAGGGCTGCGGCTGTTTGCCGGTCAGCACTTCAACCCGATCGCCATTGGCCAGCATATGCGTGAGCGGCACGATGCGACCGTTGACCTTGGCTCCGCGGCAGCGATGGCCGACTTCGGTATGCACGTGATACGCGAAGTCCAGCGCGGTCGAGCCATGGGCCAGATCAATCACATCGCCTCTAGGCGTCAATACGTAGACCCGGTCTTCGTCGGTCAGCGATTCGAAGTTTTCGATCAGCGTATCGTCATCCTCGGCGCTGTCGGATTGATCGATGAGCTGGCGCATGACGCCGATGCGCTGCTCCAGTGCCTTGTCCTGCGGCCCGCCTTCCTTGTAGCGCCAGTGCGCGGCGACGCCGAGTTCGGCATGTTCGTGCATTTCATGCGTGCGAATCTGCACTTCGAACACGCGCTCGCTCGGGCCGCGCACAGCGGTATGCAGCGAGCGATACAGATTGGGTTTGGGCTGCGAGATGTAGTCATCGAACTCGCCGGGTACGGGCTGCCAGTGCGTATGCGTAATACCGAGTGCGGCATAGCAGTCGGCCAGATCTTCGACCAGTACGCGCACCGCACGCACGTCGAACAGGTCGTGAAAATCGAGGCCTTTGCGCTGCATTTTGCGCCAGATTGAATAGATATGTTTGGCCCGACCGCTGATTTCATGTTCAATGCCGGCATGACCCAGCCGGTGGCTGAGCTGCTGCATGAACTGGTCGATCGAACGCTCGCGATCGCTGTGCTGTTCGGCGACGAGTCGTTCGATACGTGCGTGAGCTGCGGGCTCCAGATAGCGAAAGGCCAGGTCTTCGAGCTGCCATTTAAGCTGCCAGATACCGAGCCGATTGGCCAGCGGGCCGTGGATGGCCTGGGTTTCGCGTGCCAGCGTTTGCCGCAACTCAGGCTCACGCGCGAGCTGCATGCGTGCAAGCTGCCAGGCCAGCACAATCAAGACTACGCGCACGTCGGCAATCAGCGCCAGAATCAGCCGACGCAGGCCTTCGGCGCGGCGCGTGCTATCGGCTAGGAAGCGTTGATCGAACTGAACGACCTGCTGGAATTGCTCGACCAACTGCGTGACATCATTTGGCATCGCCCGCATTTCGTTTGAATCGCTTTGAGCCTGATGGACAATGGCCAGCACGGCCGCCAGCGTTGCACTATCCGGTGCGAGCGGCGCTAGTGCTTTGAGCATGCGCGCGGCCAGCGTTTCCTGATCGCTGCCGGCAGTGAGCGTGTTGGCCCAATGCTGAATCAGCTCGGCATGCTCGGCGTGGTCTGGATACTGATCCAGCCAACGGTGCAGTGCGGATCGGGCGGGGCTGGGCACGATGGTATGGTTTCAAATTCGATGGCTGCAGACTAGCTTAGCGAACTTAGCAGTCGATGCGGCATGTTCGAGAATGAAAAAAATGATTGTCAATGAAGGTCGTAATCCTTCAGCCACTACGAATCGCTAGACTGTAGCGATGGTGCTCAAAAAGGCCGGCTATGCACTGCTGCGCGCCGAATAGAATTGTATGAATCCAAGAAAAACAAGAAAGACGATCAAAAAAGGAGAATCACACCATGACTGAACTCGACGAGCTATTCGATGATGCAGCCGATGAAGCCGTCGATCTGGGCAATGCCATCGCCCAGCGTAATCCTGAAGCCGATGTTTGGGCCATTGCCGACGGCATTGTGGCCGGTGCGGTACATTTTTGGCTGTATGCCCATCAGCCACAGGACGTCGATGATGAAAACGATAATGAAGGTCTGGATACAGCCAGCGAGCGACTTAAATATCTGCTTGATCTGATTCAACAATCCGCCATGGAAAGCGAATACCTGCATTCGCCGCTGGATCGTGACGTAGGTCGGGCCTGACTGTTCGGCAAGTCAGCATTCAGGGTTGCGTTTCCATCCGGTTGCGACCAGTATTTTTGGCTGTATACAGCAATTGATCGGCACGTTTCAGTAGCCCGCTAACCGATTCATCCGTGCGATATTGTGTAACGCCCATACTCATGGATAAATGATTGCCATCGGGTTTGGCCAGAGATCGAATGCCCTTTTGCAGTTCCCCAGCAATTGTTTTTGCATCGTCTAAGCGTGTATCGGGCAGAATGATGACAAATTCTTCTCCACCCCAGCGCGCAGCAATATCAACTTCACGGATGCGGTTTTGCAGCGATTCAGAAATTTTCACCAGCACTTGGTCGCCGACTGCGTGACCGAATTCATCATTGATGCTCTTGAAATGATCGACATCCATGAGGATCAAACTCAGCGGTTGGTCGGAGCGTTTGGCTCGGGTCAATTCGCGGTCTAAAAGCTCACTGCCGTGACCACGATTGTACAGACCGGTCAAATCGTCGGTTGTGGCCAGTTCAACCAGTTGGTCTTCAAGCCGCTTGCGATCGCTGATGTCGACCAATACACCGCTGACGCGGACCGGTATGCCGCTGGTATCGAACTTGGAGATGCGGCCACGCAGATTGACCCAGACAAACCCACCGGTTTTATTGTACAGGCGCGCATCGATATTGA
>JBCCHH010000148.1:0-5178 GCA_039028855.1 Pseudomonadota bacterium
ATCGCCTGGCGTCAGAAAGAACAGTTCTCCGACGGCGTCGGCTATGGCTGGATTGATGCCTTGCGCGACCTGGCCGAACAATCCGTCAGCGATGCTGATTTCGCCAGCGCCGAACAGCACTTCCCGCACAACCCGCCGGCGACCAAGGAAGCCTATTTCTACCGCCGCATCTTCGAATCCTTCTACCCCGAACCCGCCGCTATCCAGACCGTCCCCGGCGGTAAATCCATCGCCTGTAGTAGCCCGGCGGCCATTGCCTGGGACCATGCGTTTGCGAATGCTGCCGACCCGTCAGGCCGGGCGGTTGCGGGCGTGCATCGCAGCGGGGCATGATGAGGCGATGAGCGCCGCGGCCGCCAATCGGCAAACTTGCAGTCAGACCATGTTGTGCCTGGTGCACTCAGAATCCGCGTTGGATGGCTTGAATTTTGCCTTGCGCATCGCCGCCCGTCGCGGTGCGGTGCTCAAGGTGTTGTGCATCAACCGCGAAGACCACAGGCGCAGCGAGTTGGTCAATATTCACGACAGCAAGGTGTCGGCATTGGCCACAGCCGCGCTTGAACGGCTGGTTGTACTTGGTGTTGAAGGGGCAGAGGTGATCGATGCGCAGGGGCCCAGCTTGTATCGGATTGTGATCGAGAGCTTGATCAACACCCAGGCTGGTACGCTGCTGATCAGCGAACCCATTGCCGCTGAGGACGGCTCGGAGCCGGCGCTGATTGCCAACCTGGCGCGCAGCGCCTACGCCGACGTGCTGTGGATTCATCCGGCGGCCACCACGGAGCCGGTTGAACGGCCCATCTTTGTCATGCCAAGGCAGGGCAGCAAAGCCGGCATTCTGTTTGCGCTGCATTCACTTGGCGGGGAAGACACGGCCATCTCGGTGGTTTCCGCTACCATGCCGAGCGAGGCCGCTGTCAAGGATTTAAGCAAAAGCTTGGAACGCCTGCCCGCGCCGTTTGCTGCGCGCATTCAGATTGAACGCAACCCGCTCGATTCTGATGACTTTGCCGAGCGGATGGAGGCGCATCATGTGCTGATGTTTGAGGCCAACGGCCTAAAGCAGCTCGAACGGCAGCAGGCCGCGTTCAGAAAACTGCAAAGCCAGCGCGACGACCTGCAGCCGGCGGCCTGCTTTTTCCGTTCTACCGAGCATCGCGAAGCCACTTGGTTGGAACGCACGGCGGACTGGGTGCGGCTGCATCTGCCGCACCTGGAACGAGACGAGCGCAAAACGCTGATTGAGCGACTGGAGTCGGACGGCCACTTGTCGGTGGACTTCATGGTCATGCTGGTCATCAGTGCCGGCATCGCCGCGTTGGGCCTGATTCAAAACTCGACCGCCGTGGTCATTGGTGCCATGCTGGTGGCGCCTCTGATGATTCCTATCCTGGCGATCGGCATGGCCCTGGTTCAGGCCAATCTGGACCTGTTCCGCGAAGCGCTCAAGGCCACCGTGGCCGGTGTGGTGGCCGCATACCTGGCTGCCGCCTTGATCGGCTTGACCAGCCCGTACGACGACATGTCGTCCGAGATTGCCGCGCGTGGCGGCGCCAATCTGTTTGATCTGGGCATTGCCTTGTTGTCGGGCATTGCGGCGGCCTATTCGCTGGCGCGCTCGAGAATGGCCGGTGCGCTGGTCGGTGTGGCTGTAGCCGTGGCTCTGGTACCGCCGCTGGCCGCCTCGGCCATTGCCAGCGTCAAGGGCGAATGGACCGTAGCCATGGGCGCCGGTGTGTTGTTTTCGACCAACTTGTTGGCGATCATTCTCGGCGCCGCGATGGTGTTTAGGGTCTTTGGCCTGCACGTCACCCTGGGCGGCAGCCGAGCACCCCGCTGGGTGCGTCACGCACTGGCCAGCTTGGCCGCTGCACTGGCGTTGGTCTCGCTGCTGCTGGCTCACAATCAGGCCCAGCAAATGGGCGAAGGCGTGCAGCGACCCTACTACCGTCCGCTGCCGCAGGTCTTGCGCAATGAACTGCGCGCTCGGATCGAGGCCGAGACGGGCGTCGAGATTATTCTGATGGCCGAGTCAACGCTCGAACATGGCTTCGGTACGGAAGTCATCCTGCTGGCCGACGGACCCGTTTCGCCGAGCCTTCGAGGGGATCTGGAGCAGGCTATTCGGCGCATGCAGGGCGAAAACAAAACGGTTCGCGTGCTGATTGTGCAAGGTCAAGCAGATTCGCTCGAATCCACCCCTTGAACTTGTATGGTGAATTCCTGCCAATGATCAATTTGTTATGCGAAACCTATTCCAGCAGCGCGTTGACCACCATTTCGATCAGCGCAGCACCTGCCCAGGTCAGCGGTACGATCACTGCGTAACTCAAAAAACGCGTGACTGTGCCCACATCGAACGGCCAGACGGCCAGTTCCGCCACCTCACGACGCATCGACAGTGCAGCGGCCTGGCTCGCGAGTGAAGCCTCGTCCTGTTCGGCTGATGCACGGGATGCGCGCAACGCGTGTTGCGCTGCGCCCAGGGCCTCCTGCCGCTGGGCGAGCAGCTTGCGATGCATGGGCAACACCGGCAGCAACAGTAGCAAGATCATCAGCGGAGTAAAAATGACCAGCGCGGGCAGGGTGGTCCACCAATTGATCGGCCCACCGATCCACATCACCGACATCAGCGCCATGCCGCCCAGCGCAACCAGCGTGGAGGTTACGGCCATGCTGCCGATCGGCATATAGCTGTTCGGCTCGAAAATGTCGGACGCCAGCTCCGGCACCAGTCGGCGAATTGTGAACGCATTCTGCATCAGCGCACTCATGGCAACGGTCATCGTCAGCCAGACGAACAACGGGCCGAGGTTGATGACGACGGAGGCATATCCAGACGTGATGCTCACCCACATCGCCTCCCAGCTACCGGCCAGCAAGCGACTCTGAAGAATCCAGAGCCCAAGCGATACCAGCGTCGTGCGAACAACCCATCCCAACGGGCGCTTCTCGATCATGTCGTGTAACTCAGCCAGCCGCTGCGGCGACTCAATGTAAGGGTCGAGAATGTCCAAGGCGTTATGCGTGCGTACCGTAATGTAGTGAAACATCGGCACGATATAGGCCACTGCGCAGACGAAAAACAAGGGTATAGACCAGGGGAACGTTCCGGAGTAGGCTGGATTACGCGCGATCAGAATCGCAGCAATGCCGTAGACGGCACCACCGACCAGCAGGATGGCCAGTGCGATCCACCAGCGGCCGTACCGACCCGAGGGCACGAGCGACAGCATCCAGATTCGGTATTGCTTAGAGAGGGACAAGGCACCGGCGTGAGATGTAGAAGGCCTGAATATAGCAGCCGTGCTTCAATTTGTTGTTGGTACTAGCCCGGCGGCGATTTCCTGGGCCCAGGCGTCTGGGAATACTGCCGACCGATCAGCAGGGCGGTGGCGAGGTTGCATCAGACGGCGGAGTGATTCATTGCTGGCAAAGCATCAAACTGGGCGTACAAAGTCGCTTTAGCAACGGCCCGATGTTCAATTCAGTATCGACCTCAGCTTACGCTTGATGGCCAGCGCGGTTGGTTCGGGTATATCGGCTCGGGCGGCGTAATCGGGCCAGCGGTCGACGACGGCCTGCACCGCTTCAACTACAGTTTCGGCCTGTCCGCGCTTCAGAGAAATCGTGCGTGCGCAGGCTTTGAAGTCGTCCAGATCGAAATCATCCCGTTTGCCGTTCAGGCTCATCTGGTGCCGGGCGGTCCAGTCGCCCGACGGGTTGTAGCTGTAGGTCATATCGAATGCCGGCGCCAGCGACCACTCGCCGCGCTTGTTCATTAGAAAGGCGATGTTCTTGGTGTGGTCGTCCTGGTTGCGCGCGATGATATTGAAGGTCATGCGCCGAAACTGCTGCTCGATCGCCTGCATCGGCAAATCAAGCTCGCGCATCAGCAGAAAGGCCTGCTCGTAACTGTAGGCACCGGCCCGATTGAAATCGAAATGACCCAGCGCGGCCAGTGACTGCATATGAATTTTCTCGCCATCCGCCGTGCGGTCGAAGCGTCGCGTCATGAAATGGCGCCGGCCGTTTTCTTCCAGCAAGCGGCATTCGCTCATTTCAATGCCGCAGTCACGTGCCATTAATGAATAGGCATATTCAATCGCGCCATAGCCTTGCGGATCGTCCAGCTCCTTGTCGCGATTGCCGCGCACGCCGTCGAATTTCAGCAGCCAGTGTTCAAACCCGTCGCCGGCCTGGATTTGCCCGGAGCGCACTTCCTGCGTTTGCGGATTCCACGCGATCACCGCCTTGGCCCGCGCGCCGCCGGCCGACGTGCCGACCCGCAGAATATCGCGCAAAGCTTCGGCCTGGGTTTCATCCGCCAATGTGGTATTCAGCTCGTTGCGCCGCTGCAGCACGGTCGAGGCCAGCTCGACCAGCCGGTCGATCTCCAGCGCGCGAGCGGTCCGGTCATCGTCTCCAATCGCAATCGCCGGCCGAAACTCCAGCGCGCCCATGCCGCGGGTGCCGGTGTAACACAAGCGCTCAATCGCGTTCATTGAGTCGGGCTTCCGCCCCTGCGTGGCCAGCCACTGATTGATCAGCGCCTGGCCGAATGCATCGGGCAGCGAATCGGCCAGCAACCCCGGCAGGCCGTGGAAGGCCGCGGTCGACAGCTCCGGGAAACGATACAGACGACGGGACAACGGCATCCGGATCGGCGCGACCTGAATGCCGCTGTTCGCGAACGCCGTGTCGTATTCGAACTCAGCCGTGCGATCGCCTTTGCGCAGCGATACCGCGCCGATGGTTCGGCCCCATAGCCGCACTTCGGCTGCCGTGCTCACGAATCGTCATCCCAGGTCCAGGGTTTTTGCGGCGTGGATTCAGAAGACGCTTTGCGCCGCTTGCCCGAAGCGCGCTGCCGCCGCCGGCCCTGGCGCTTGACGAAATCCATCGGCCGTGGCCCGGCTTCCGGCAGCAGCGTATCCAGCGCAGGCAGCGCATCCAGCACGCGCAGCACCCGGATCACGCTGGTCAACTGCGATGACTGCCCGGCCTCCATGCGTTCCAATGTGCGCTTGGCAATCCCGGCCTGCTCGGCTAGATCGGCCTGAGTCAACTCCAAATCCACCCGCCGCGCCGCCACCCGCACCCCGAACTCCCGCAGCACCGCTTCGTCTGTCGATCGTTTGGAAATTTCCATAGTCGTTATAAATTGCGAGATAGAAG
>JBCCHH010000149.1:0-5168 GCA_039028855.1 Pseudomonadota bacterium
CCCCTCAACGCATGATCGAAACGAAACCTGCTCGCTAAACATTGCCTGAGAGGATTGCGACCAGCGCGCGCTAATCCGTGCGGATGCGCTGGATATCCGGCAAGTAGGCCCATGAACCCTCTGCGTACCGCGCTACGGCTTCAGCATAGTCATTCACAATAAATGCTCGTGGTTATGCGACCTGTTTGGCACGCTCGATTGACTGCATAATCTCGACCCGTGCGTCTTCCGGACCGTGCCAGCCGAGTACTTCAACCCATTTGCCGATTTCCAGATCCTTGTAATGGGCAAAGAAATGACGAATCTGGCGACGGCTGAATTTGGCCAGGTCCTCGATGTGGCGAATGTCTTCATGCAGCGGGCTGATTTTTTCGATCGGCAGCGCGGCGATTTTGACGTCGCGTCCGGCCTCATCGGTCATTTCCAGATAGCCGATCGGGCGGCAGCGAATAACTGAACCCGGAATCAGCCCGGCACGGATCAGCACCATTACATCCAGCGGATCGCCATCTTCAGCCAGCGTATTGGGCACAAAACCATAGTTGCACGGATAGCGCATCGAAGTGGCCAACAGGCGGTTGACCTCAATTGCGCCGGTGTTTTTATCGACTTCATACTTGACCGGCTGGCCTTCGGTTGGAATTTCGATAACCACATTAAAATCATCCGGTGGGTTTTCGCCGGGGCTGATCAGATTCACATCCATGCTGGTGTACTCATTCTGCGTTTGTATCAAGCGGTCGGCGATTATAAATCAACCTCGCCATGCAGCCGCGAATATTCGTCATAATGGCAATGGAAAATCGCTGCGACCGTCGCATAAACCGCGTGTCTGTGCTGCAGGGCCTCGTCGCACTTTTGATGATTGGTACTCCTGAACTAAGGGGAAAGTATGAACGTAGAGGAATTACTCAGAATTGGCGCCGAGGCGTTTTTGTCGTCGCTCAGCAAACAGGAAGGTGCAAACACGGCCAGCTCCGATTTGTCGATCAGCAAGGTCATGCAGGCGCTGTTGCAGCTTTTTCCGCGGCAGGGCCAGAACATTGATCTGGGCGCGCTGATCGGCAAAATGCAGGGTGGCGGCTTGGCGGCGATTGCGGAATCCTGGCTAGGCAACGGCGGTAATCAGTCAATTGATATCAACCAGATTATCGATCTGTTCGGCAATGAAAAAATACGCGGTTTTGCCGAACAACTGGGCTTGAGCGAGAGTGATGCGATCGCCGGTCTGCAGGATGCAGTGCCGTATGTAGTTGACAAGGCTTCTATCGACGGCACGCTTGGCGGCGTATCGGGCATTCTCGGCATGGCCGGCAAGCTGTTCGGGCGTAGTTAAACCCACTTAAGGAGGGCTTACGAAGCGGGTAAATAGCGCGCTGCGATGCTGCTCAAGCGTTGACGCTGCTCTGGCGTCAGCGTTTCGGTCATCAGTTGGGCAAACCATTCCTGTGCCGATAAATGATAGGAGCCGGTTGCTTCCTGTAAGGCTTCGCATACCCGTAGACGAGCCTCGTTGCGGCGGACTGAATGCGGAAAATTATGCAGATAGCTGCGGCAGAGCTTAACGCTGAGCGCGTGATGATTGCCCGTTATTGCGGCAGTTAACAGGCTGAACATGGCATCGGCCTGATCGAGCGCAAAATTCGCATCCGCATCGAGCAATGCATCGGCCCGCAGTAACGCATTCTCGGGTCGATCAAATGCCTGCAGCAGCGCGGCGACATGCAGGCGACCATGGGCCAGACGCGTGGCATGATCATCCTTTGTCGCATCGGTCCGATTCACGGCGCGGTCCAGCGCTCGAGCCAGCGTTTGATGCATCGCCTGGGTGCCGCCATTGCGCTGAATGTCGAGCCACAACTGCTGCGGCTCGTGAACGAACTCAGGCTCGGCTACGCTAGCTTCCGCTTCGTCTTCGGGCGCCAGTTCAAGCGCTTCGCGATGCTCATATAAGAGCTGTCCGGCAAAGGCGAACCAGGCCAGCAGGGCCCAGGCCCAATAGACCAGCATCAACTGGTTTTGCATGCCGCCAGCCAGGTCGATGCGGCTGGAAATAACGTCGAGCAGCACATAGCCGAGCGCCAGTGCAAACAGCAGTCCGGACAGGCGCAGATAGGCCCGCTTGCCCAGTACTTCAACCAAGCGCAGCGCGGCGGCAGGATTGAGCGCATCAATCAGGCTGTTGCGAAAAGCCAGCAGCAGGGTAGCGGCCGGCAGCGCCAGTGTGAGCAACGCGATCATGATGACCCCAATCGTTGTGCCGCCGAGCTGAAAGCCAGCAGCCAAGGCCAGCAGCGCCAGCAGCCAAAGCCCGATATGGCGCAGCGCCAAGCCGTCGCTGGAACTGACCTGTCGAAACGCAGGCGCGCTGGCATCACCGTGGGCCGTGTTGATCAACAATTCGCTGGCGATGCGAAACAGCATCACCCACAATGCCAGTGTTAACGGCAGCACGATAAATAACTGAAGCAGGCCGGGCAGGGCGCCACGCAGCAGTTCCAATATCACGCCGGCGACGGCGATGGCTGCGAGCCACTGACCTGCCTGACCTTTAAACGGAACGCGCAGCGCCTCAGAAATATTGGCTTGATCGGAGCGAGTTTTGACCACGAGCACGAAGCCGTATGATCTAAAACATGCCGGTATCGAGCCGTGCGGCCTCACTCATCATGTGCTGGCTCCACGGCGGGTCGAAGGTCAGCTCGACGTTGACCTGATCAATGGTCGGAATCAGCAGCAGTCGACTGCGCACGTCGTCGACCAGAAAATCGCCCATGCCGCAGCCCGGCGCGGTCAGCGTCATCGCAATATCCACCACGCGTGAGTTGGCTTCTTCATTAATGTGCTTGATCTCGCATTGGTAGATCAGGCCCAGATCGACGATGTTGATCGGAATTTCCGGGTCGTAGCAGGTCTTGAGTTGATGCATGACCATGTCTTCGATATCTTCATCGGTCGCATTATCCGGCAATTGCGGCAGGGCCGGTGGTTCGCGGCCGATCGCATCGGCATCGTTACCGGCCAAGCGGAACAGCCGGCCGTCGATATAAATCGTAAAACTGCCGCCAAGCGACTGGGTCAAATAGCCGGTCGTACCGGCCGGTAGCTCAACCACCTGCCCATCGGGCACGAGCACGACCTCGCTGTCGCGCTCGAACTTGACCGGGGCGTAGGACTGGCTGAACATGATGTTTCGATCTCGATTTGATTCAATACAGGACTAATAGTGTACGCTTTTGGACCGGGCAGCAGGGGTGATTCCTGTTTCGTTGTCTTCGATAAAGCATAGACAGCTGTTCGACCGTTGATCGTTCAAGGCTGAGTTCATTTGAGTTCGAGGCTGAATTCGTTGGTCAAGCGATGGTGGGCTCACTGATCGTGCGCTTGACATCCATACCGGTGTTTCATAATGTCGACAATGGCATGGCAAAAATGCTGAATACAAACAAAACCGAATCCAAGAAGAAATCTTTTCTGTCCAGATGGATCGGGTCAAGGCAAGTTAGTTTGCACAGCAAATTGAATGGGTCTGATACCTTTTGATTAGGGAGGACGAATAATGGGATTAGTAAGCGAAAATAAGACCAGGTTGTTTGTTCTATTCGTTTTGCTATGTAGTTCAGGATTGTTGATTTATCTGTTCTCGGCTTCGTCGTTGACAAAACCCAGGACCGGTATGGTTGTTGCTGATGAAGCTGAACAAGAATCACCAACTCTCACCATGCCCGGTGCATCTGATCAACAGCGGACTGCGCGACATGCTAGTACCTTGGAGACTCGAAATAAGATAGTAGCTGATGCCGTTTCACCAGCATTTGATAAACAGGTATTTCTAACAGAACAAGAAATTGCCCAGGCAGAGTTCGAAGAATTTATGCAACAGCCCGGCCAGGTATTATGGCGAGAGCAGACGTATTCGAATTTTCCTGAGGGGATGAATCAATTTTTTGCAATGGATATCGTCGAGCTTCAGCAGCTTGCTGAAGGCGGTAACGTGAATGCGATGAATGTGTTTGGTACTCGACTGGTTCGCCAGGATATCGAACCCTATCAGGGGATCGATTGGTTAATCGAAGCAGCATCGCACGGCTCTCAAGAAGCACTATGGCAACTGGTCTTGATCTATCGAACCGGAGCTCGGACGATTAAAGAAGATGAGTTTGCGTCTGCTGCCTGGAGCCAGGTGTCGTATATGCTCGGTGATTGGCAGGCGTTGTGGCCCCAACCAAGAGCCGCTATGAGAGAAATCGATCTTCGTGAATCTCTTTTGATTGACGTGATGGCGGCAAACTACTACGCAGAAATCAATCGTAGACATCTGGAACGGACTGGAAGGAGTATCGAAGTCAATCTGCGACCAGGCTATGCCGAAGCGCTGGATCATTTCATGAAATATGGTTTTGATGATCCAAAGTGAGGTGAGTCCGGTTTGATCTAATCACGGACGATTTCACGCTATAACCTTATTTCTGGCTAAATCGAATCGATTTCGTATAGCTTCAACGCTGTACTTCAATATCCAAGACGCGTTCAGCCGCCTGCCGGGTTAGCGAATGATAACCTGGTCGCGCGCGCTGGTAGATTTCGATGGCCCAGTCCCGGCCCCAGTCGGTGTCGGCCAGTTCCTGATACAGCGGGCGGATGAATTTGTTGCGGCCGACGTCGAGTAAAAACTGCTCCAGTCGCTCGATGCCGGGTTCATAGCGCGTTTCGATTGAGCGCACGAGCCACAGGTACAGGATTTCGACGTTATCGCTGTGGGTCAGGTCGAATTCGGCATCGAGTTCAGCCATTTGTTCAAGGTTGAGCCGGTCGCTCAGCTTGAGGAAAAACTGGCGCCATTCGGCGACGCTCCAGTCGGCAGTCGGAATGGCGTCGAGTTCGATTTCGCCATTGAGCCAGCGCTCGCGCCAGTTGTCGACGATGTCGAAGGCATCGGATTCGGGCGTCACGGTGAACGCAGGCAGTCCAGGCTCGAAAATCCATTCACGCACTTCGTCCAGCGTGGCCAGGCCGGGTTCGGCAACGATGAGTTCCTGTGCGAGATAGTCGATGAACTGTTCGGTGCTGATCGATTGAAACGCGAAGTGATTGAAATAGTCGCGCAAAAACACATCGAAGCGTTCGCGACCATAGCGCGCTTCCAGCCATTCGACGAACAGCCGGCC
>JBCCHH010000150.1:0-5163 GCA_039028855.1 Pseudomonadota bacterium
CGTAAACGATCCTATTTTTGACGGTATGAAGCAAACCAACTCGAAAGTAACGATATAGACGGAATTCCGAATGTCAGTTGAACTGTATGATGAACACGAACAAAGCCAGCGCGTCCAAAACTGGCTCAAAGAAAATGGTATTTCTCTGATCATGGGCGTGGTATTGGCATTGGCCGCGATCTTTGGCTGGCGTCAATGGCAAAATTATCAAGCCGCGCAAGCCGATCTGGCTTCTGACTACTACACCAGCGTACAACTGGAGCTTCAGGAAGACCGGCTTGAGGGTGCCGTTGCCCAACTGAACGTCATGCGAGAGGCAGTGGCTAGCCATAGCTACACCAAACTCGCGACGATGCAGGTTGCCGCGAGTCAGGTCGAAAACGATCAGCTTGAACCGGCGCTGGCGCTCTATCAGGAGTTGTTCGATGCAGGCGATCTGCAGTCGTTAGAACCTGTCGTGCGCCTGCGGCTGGCGCAACTGTACGCAGCCAATGATAATTCTGTCGCGGCCATTGAAATACTCTCAGGTGCTGCTCCGATCGGCTTTGAATCGCTTTGGCTCGAAACGCGCGGTGATCTGATGTTTGATCAGGGCGAACTGAATCAAGCCGAAAACTACTATCAACAGGCGGTCGATCAACTGCGCGGCGAGGGGGGTAATTTCCGTTCGGTTGAAACCAAGTTGAATGCGGTGCGCTCTACGACGTCAGAACCGGTAGCAGCCGAAACCCCGGCTGCCGAATCTTCATGATGTCTGCACTAATCCGACTGCTTTCGGTTCTGACTCTTGCTGTATGCCTTGCGGCTTGCGGCTTGTTCGGCGGTGACGAGGCAGAAGAGGATAGCCCACTTGAGCTCATCGATTTCGAAGTCAGCCTTGAGGTTGATGAACTTTGGTCGACTTCCGCCGGCGATGGCATCGATCGACGCTCACCGAATTTGCAACCGTTCTACACCAACGGACAAATCTGGGTAGCCGATCACAAAGGGCGCGTATTCGCGATTGATGCTGCCAGCGGCGAGCGCCGGACCGAATTTGATCTGGATATGGATCTGTCAGCAGGGCCGGCGGTTTACGGTGATCGCCTGATTCTGGGCACCTTCGAAGGCCAGTTACTGATGGTGGACGCCCGGTCCGGCACTATTGAATGGCGCGCGCAGCTTTCTTCCGAAATCTTGGCTGAGCCGGTTTTGGCCGATGGTATGGTCATTGTGCGCTGCATCGACGGCCGGGTATTCGGTATTGATGCTGACAGTGGAAGTCGGCAATGGGTCTATGATCGCAGTATTCCCTTATTGACCTTACGCGGTAATGGTGCGCCGCTGGCGCGCGGTGGCCAGGTGTTTCTGGGCTATGACGACGGCAGTGTGGTAGCACTGCAGGTGACGGATGGTACGCTGCTGTGGGAAGCACGCGTAAGCGTCGGCGAAGGCCGCAGTCAGCTCGATCGACTGGCAGATATCGATGGTTCGCTGGCTGTAGTTGGTCGCGATTTGTATGCGGTTACCCGGCATGGACGTATGGCTTCACTGGCGCTTGATTCAGGTCGTATTCAATGGGTAAAAGACGTAACTTCACACTCAGGCCTGAGCATTTCCCGAACCCAACTCGGCGCAACCGACATCGATGATTCAGTTTGGATCGTCGATCTACAAAGCGGCGATACGATCTGGCGCAACGAAGACCTGCTGCGGCGTGAACTGACCCAGCCTGTGCCTATGGGTGATCAATGGGTGGTGGCCGATGGCGACGGCTATCTGCACTGGCTGGATGCTGAAACCGGTCGTTTCAGTGCGCGTACCCAGGCCAGTAGCAAGCGCCCGGCTGGGCCTCCGCTTGTGATTGGCAATACGCTGTATCTGCTTGACCGCGACGGTCGCTTGAGCGCCTGGCAAACCAGTCGGATCAATTGATTGATATCGACTGAAAGAGTATGAATGCAGATCTTCCGGTCGTCGTCATCGCCGGCCGGCCCAATGTCGGTAAATCTACTTTGTTCAATGCCTTAACGCGCACGCGTGACGCGCTTGTGGTTGATCAGCCGGGCGTAACGCGAGATCGTATTTATGGTCGTGCCCGGTTGCTGCAAAGCGAAAAAATTCATTCCGCACGGCAGGGCCATCTGAATGAAGCCGACGAATTCAGTCAACCCGCTGAGTCTGCTCCCGAGCGCCGTGACCTACTGCTGGTTGACACCGGCGGGCTCGATCCGGAACCCGAACTGCTGAATCAGCGCGCTCAGCGCCAAACGCAGCTTGCGCTCGACGAGGCCGATGTGATTGTGCTGGTCGTGGATGGTCGCGGTGCGCTCAGCGCGGAAGATCAGGAGATTGCCGATAGCCTGCGCCGTCGCGGCACGCCGTTAGTTGTCGCGGTGAATAAGACTGATGGCATCGACGAGCAGGGCGCGATGGCTGAATTTGCCGCACTCGGCCTCGGTGAACTGGTGCCGATTGCGGCTGCACATCGGCGCGGACTGGATCGACTTGCGATCCGGATCAGCGAGCTATTACCTGAGGCCGAGCAGTTCGAACCGGCGCGTAGCCTCGGCGATACCATCCGACTCGCTCTGATCGGGCGACCCAACGTCGGTAAATCTACCTTGCTGAATCAGCTTCTGGGCGACGAACGTGCTGTCACGGCCGACCGTCCCGGCACCACGCGCGACCCGGTCGAAGGTGACGTCGAGCGCGATGGTCAGCACTACCATCTGGTCGATACCGCTGGTATCCGACGGCGGCGTTCGCAGCATGAAACGGTCGAATCGTTAAGCACGCTCAAGGCTCTGCAAGCCATGGCCGGCGCTGATGTGGTTTGTCTTTTACTCGACGCAACCGAAGGCATCACCGATCAGGATGCGCGCCTGGCGGGGCATGCGGTTGAGGCCGGCCGGGCACTGGTCATCGTGCTGAACAAATGGGATGGACTCGACGACAAACAGCGCCGCAAATGCTTGCAGGACGTCGGCGAGAAACTCAAATTTGTCATCTGGGCACCAGTCGTAATCCTGTCGGCACTGCACGGCAGCGGGCTGGCCGAACTGCTGGATGCAGTCAACACAGTGTACGAGGCAGCCTGCAAAACGCTGGGTTCAGGTCGCTTGTCGCGCACGCTCGGACGCGCAAGCGAGGCACATCCGCCGCCGATCGTTCAGCGCTTTGCACCCAAATTGCGCTTCGCCCACCCGGGGGGTAATTTCCCAACCCGAATCGTGATTCACGGCAATCGAACCGAACATGTGGCCGATTCCTATAAACGTTATCTGGTTAATCGTTTTCGCGATGATTTCGCGCTTGTCGGCGTGCCGATTCAGCTCATATTCCGCGATTCGGAGAACCCGTTTGCAGGCCGCAAGAACAAGCTGACGGCGCGTCAGCTCAAGCGCCGTAAACGCATACGCAAGCGCTAACCATACACGGATGGCCGTCAAAACAATTTCCCCACAGCAGGCCTACGCCAAACTTTCCAGCGGCGAGCTGCGTCTGATTGATATTCGACAGTCGTATGAATTACTAACCGGAATGGCGCAAGGTGCCGAAGCCATTGAGCAGGCTGTGCTCGAGCAACGGCAATATCAGCAGGAAATACTCGACGCCGACTCGTCGATCGCGCTGATCTGCCAACGCGGTATTCGTTCTGCCGAATTGGGCCAATACATCATGAGAGAGAATGATGTTGAAGTGTTTTCCGTCGATGGCGGAATGCATGCCTGGAAAGCTGCCGAACTGCCGCTACACTGGCCGCAATCGGAACTCAATCGAGATGAACGAGAGCGTTATCTGCGTCACCTGGCGCTACCGCAGATCGGTCTTGAAGGTCAACTTAAACTGCGAAAAGGCCGGGTGCTGCTGATTGGCGCCGGCGGTCTTGGTTCACCTGCCGCACTCTACCTGGCCGCAGCCGGAGTAGGGCATATCGGCATCGTTGACGATGACGTAGTCGAACTCAGCAATCTGCAGCGCCAGATCCTGCACAGCACCAGCCGACTCGGTCAAGCCAAAGTCGAATCAGCAAAAACGCATTTGCTTGAGCTGAATGACCAGATCGACATTTCGGTTTATCCACAACGATTAACCGCGGAAAACATCGAAGAAATCGTCACCAACTACGATCTCGTCCTCGATGGCAGCGATAATTTCCCAACCCGATATCTGGTTAACGCTACCTGCATCCGTTTCGGTAAACCGCTGGTGTACGGTGCCGTGCAGCAATTTTCGGGGCAGGTCAGCGTTTTCCACGCTGCGGCGGACAACCCCAGTCCCTGCTATGGCTGCCTGTTTCCCGAGTCGGCCAGCGCTGAAGATGCACCCAACTGTGCGCAAGCCGGTGTGCTGGGTGTTGTGCCGGGTGTGATTGCCTGCCTTCAGGCGACCGAAGCGATCAAGTATTTACTGGGTGTCGGGGAATTGCTGCTGGGACGGTTGCTGGTTTTTGATGCGCTGGCGATGCGGTTTCGCGAACTCAGAATTCCGCGGGATCCGAAGTGTGACTTTTGCAGTTAGGTTTTCCGTTTGAGCGTATTTGGACCAAGGGCGATACCGCGTTTTACTCTGAGTGATGAATCAGCACAAGCAGTTATTACCAAAAAAACTTGAAATAAATCCAGCAACCCATAAATAACTAATCGAGGTTGCCAATCGGAGCCTCCTGACCCGGCCGAATCCAGCGGCGGGTTTGTAAAACCAACTATTGCTCAAAAGGAGAATAGCAACATGACTACATTCGATTTATCCCCTCTGTATCGCACCGCCATTGGTTTCGATCGTCTGGCCGATATGCTGACGACTGCATCGCGCAGCGACGGTAACGGTTATCCGCCATACAACATCGAATCTACAGGCGATGACGATTATCGAATTTCAATGGCTGTCGCCGGCTTTGCTGAGAACGAACTCACTATCGTTTCCGAGCAAAACACGCTGACCGTTTCAGGCGCACAAAAGCAGCCGGAAGAAGGTGAGCAGCGCCAGTTTCTGTACCGCGGCATTGCGACACGCTCGTTTGAGCGCCGCTTTCAACTGGCTGACCATGTTCGTGTTGAATCGGCCAAGCTTGAAAACGGCTTGCTGCATATCGATCTGAAGCGTGAACTGCCCGAGCAGATGAAGCCGCGCACGATTGCGATTAACGGTAATGATTCACTCATTGAGTCTCGCCGTACG
>JBCCHH010000151.1:0-5160 GCA_039028855.1 Pseudomonadota bacterium
CCCATCGGAAACGACCACGCCGCCGGGCTGTTCGCGAGTGATGGCGAAAGCGTCCGGATTCAATACGTCGAGCTTGGCGTCAATCGGGATGATGATTTCGTCGCTGCCCTGGGGCACGTCGAATACGCCGCCGTCGACGGGATTGGCGTCGCGCTCGGGGTCGACGATCCAGAGTTGATACTGCGCGATGCTTGGGTCGTTGGCCGGCATGCCGGCGAGTCGTAAATAACCTTGCTGCAGTTCGTTGTTCCAGACTACGTCGCCGGTGACGCGATTGTAGGCCGGGATTTCGGACGAACCCCACGCAATGACTTCGGTCCCGGCTTGCTCGACTAGTGCGATCCGGGCCGCGGTGGGATCGAATGCCTCAGGTTCGGCATCGGGCAGCAGGGTGAACACAACAACCAGCGCCAGCATGGCTGCCACCGCCCAGCCGAGTCGGCCGGTTCGTGGTGGACCGGTATGGATGGCCTCGGTTTCAGCCGCGCGGCGGGAGCGTGCCGATTCGATCGTTGTGACCTTGTCCCCGTCCGTGCCCTGAGCCGTCGTTTTTTCGCGGTCAAAAAACCGGTCGGCATCGGCCAGCAGTTTCTGTTCGAGACCTGCCGGTATTGGCACGCTGTCCGAGGCGCCTTCGGCGCTGGCGAACGCGTTCATGGCCGCAGCCACCGCGAGTTCCATATCGTCATGGTCCTTAAGGCCGGCGGTTTCGAGCAACTCGCTCAGGCGTGCCTCGTCGGCCGGTGACAGTCCGCCCAGCGCGCGTTCGGTCAGAAGGTCCAGCAATTCATCATTCATGGCTTCATTGTTCATGATATTCATGTTCTTGCCCCGCCGGTTGCAACGATGCCAAGCTGCTCGCGAATGCGAATCAGCCCCCGGCGCAGGTGGCTTTTGACGGTGCCGAGCGGCAAATTGGTTTGATCGGCAATGGCCTGATGCGTCATGCCAAGCCAGGTCGACATGCGGACCACCTGCTGCTGATCCGGATGCATGGCTTCAATCACATTCATCACCCGCCGGGTTTCCGCGCTGGCCTCGATCGCGGCATGTCCGTCCTGGCTGAGTACGTGCGCGGCCTCGGCCAGCGGCTGGCTGTCGGGCGTTCGCTGTTCGCGCCTTGCCCGGTCAATCAGCCGGCGCCGGGCAACGAGCGATACGAACGTGGCTTCGCCGGATTTGTGCGCGTCGAACCGCTTCGCGTTCGCCCAAAGCTCGATAAACACATCCTGCACCGCTTCCTCGGCGTCCGCTTCGTTGGCAATGAAACGCCGGGCCAGTGACCACACCAGGCCGGAGTAGCGCTGAATGCAAAGCGCAACGGCATCGCGTTCGCCGCTGGCAATGCGTTCGAGCAGTGAGTCGTCCGTTGACATGGTCTCCCGGTGGCTTTGATGTAACGAAGTAACGGTGGCCCGAAATTCCGGGCCACCGTTGAATGCCCATTGAGCTGAGACGGTGCTCAACGCCCCATCGAGCGTTGGCTGGCCATGCGTCGATCGGACGCATGCAATGATGCCATCACGTCGTCGAGTGCGTAGCGCAGTTGCCAGGCGCTGTCGTTCGCAGACTGCGAGTGGTCGCTGGCGCGTAAGCCGCGCTCAAGGCGGTTGCGTTCGCTTGTGCTCAGGTCTGCAGAGCGTACCAGCATACGCGCAGCATCGGCGTAAATGCTCACGGTTGCTTTCGGGTTGCCGTGGTTGAACATCGGCACGCCGCGTGCGATGGCGCGATCAATGGTTTGCTCAGCCTGTGCGCGGCTCATCCGCTCGGGCGGCAGAATGACGCGGTCGATGACGTGGACAACGCCGTTTGATGCAGCGATATCGGTCGCAATGATGCGTGCGCCTTCAATCGTGAAGCCCTGTTCGCTTTCGGTGAAGGTGACGCGCGGCCCGGCCAGCGTTTCCAGCGTAGCGCCGTTTTCGAGCGCATCGCTGCCGACCCGGCCGGAGACCACGTGAAATTTCAGAATGTTGGCGAGCTGCTCGCGGTTTTCTTCGCGCAGCAGGGTTTCCACCGTGCCGGCCGGCAGCGCGCCAAAGGCTTCATCAGTCGGCGCGAATACGGTAAACGGTCCATCACTCGATAAGGCCGGCGCAAGCCCCGCTGCTGTGGCGGCGGCCAGTAATGTCTCAAATTGTCCGGCCGCAGCCGCAGTCTCGACAATGTTGTCGCCCGGACGATCGTTGTCATGGGCAATCGCTGTGGCCGTAATCAAGGCCATGATGGTGACAGCGCCAAAAAACGTTGCAAATAATTTCATTTTTCATTCCTCGAATGGATTGGGTAAATCACACACGCCGAATTGCGTGTTCATACTGTTATTCGAGGGAACAGCAGATTTGGATGCAGAATTTTGAACGGGTTTTCAAAATTGCGGGTTTTGAAGCGTGTGTGGGCTCAGAACCTGCTGTGGTTCAACGAGACACTTCGTCTGACTGCGCTGCTGGAATCACTTGTGCACCGGCGCCCAGCGATCGATACACCTCAATGAACGAGCGCAGTGCCGCGATCCGGCTTTGGGCTTCGGCGGCTTCGGCCGCAAGCAGTCGGCTTTCAGCATCGAGCACGTCAAGAAAGTCATCGGCGCCGTCTTCAAAGCGCAAGCGCGCAAGGCTGGCGGCATCACTGGATTGTCGGGCTGCTTCACTGAGCGCTTCAAACCGGGTGATCTCACGGCCGTGATTGGAAATTGCAGTCTGAGTTTCCTGCAGTACCAGCAGAACGGTTTGTTCATAGGCAGCGTAGGTGGCTTCGAGATTAGCCCTGGATTGTGCAACGCGGGCTTCCACGCGTGGAAAATCAAGTGCCGTCCAGACGAGCTGTGGACCGATGCCGTAGCAAAAGGCGCCGCTGTCGTCCAGGCCGGAGAAGGTTTGCGACGACAACGATGCAGTTCCGGTCAGCGTGACGCGTGGAAAGTAATCGGCCTTGGCCACACCGACCCGCGCCGTGGCGGCGGCGACCAGACGGTCGGCGGCGCGTACGTCCGGTCGGCGGCGCAGCAGGGTCTCGACATCGCCAATCGCCAGGGACTCAGGCAACACCGGTAAACTCGCGGCTGTGTCGCGCTCAGGATTCACAGCAACGGTTTCAATCGCTGCGACCGGCTGTACGGTCAGCGTGGCCAGGCGATTGGCGGCGGCCACGCGCAGCGCCTCAAATTCCGGCATCGCGGCCTCGGTGGTCTTGACCTGGGCGGCCGCGCGGGCCACGTCCAGGCGCGTACCGACCCCTTCTTCGAGGCGAATCTGGGTGAACTCAAGTGTAGCGCGCTGGTTATCCAGATTCCGCCGCGCGACGTCGTATTGAAGCGCCGCACCGCGCCAGTCGACATAGGCGCTCGCGGTGTCGGCAATGACCAGAACCTGGGCATCCCGGTACAGTGCTTCCGAGGCGGACAGGTCGGCTAATGCGGCTTCGGTCAGCCGGCGCACGCGACCGAAAAAATCAAGCTCCCAGGATGAGGCCAGCTCCACGGTGTAGAAGTTGCTGTCGTCGAACGAGACGTCATCGGCACCAAAGGCTGCGCCAGCCAGGCGCCTGCGCTCGTAGGCCGCGCTGGCCTCACCGGTCGGACGAAGGTTGGTGCGCTCGAACTTCAGAAACGCCCGGGATGCGAGCACGTTGGCGGCGGCCACGCGCAGGTCGCGATTTTGTTCGAGCGCGCGCGCAATCCATCGGTCCAGCTCCGGATCGTTGAATGCCCGCCACCAGTCATTGGCCGGCTCCACCGTTTCAGTGCGAAGGGCAGGGTCGGTGCTGAGCGCGTCCGGCGTGAGCAGACTCACATCGGGCTCGCGATACTCCGGCCCGACCGTGCAGGCAGCACAGGATAAAGCGAAAACCGCACTGATCAGAATCCGGGAGGTAGTCATCCGGCTGACTCCGGCACTTGTCGACCGCGGCTGCCGAAAAGACGCTCGCCGGCGGCACGACAGACAATGTAGAACACCGGAGTAAACAGCAGTCCGAACGCGGTTACGCCGAGCATGCCGAAGAATACGGATGTGCCGAGCGACTGGCGCATTTCATAGCCGGCACCGGTTCCAAGCATGAGCGGCAGTACGCCCAGAATAAACGCAAACGACGTCATCAGAATCGGACGCAGGCGCACTCCGGCCGCTTCAATCGCAGCGTCGAGGCGCGATTTGCCCCGGTCCTCGGCCTGTTTGGCGAACTCGACAATCAGGATCGCGTTTCGGGCGGCCAGCCCGATCAGCACGACAAACCCGATTTGCACAAGGATGTTGACGTCAAAGCTGCGGAATAGTACGCCGCTGACGGCCGAAAGCAGCGACATCGGTACGATCAGAATGACCGCCAGCGGCAGTGTGATGCTTTCGTACTGAGCGGCCAGCAGCAGAAATACGAAGATGGTGGCCATAATGAAGGCAATGCTGCCGGTGCCGCCGGCCAGTCGTTCCTGCAATGCCAGTTCGGTCCACTCGAAGTCAAAGCCACGTGCCAGGGCCTCGTCGGCGGCCGCTTCCACCGCATCCAGGGCTTCGCCGGTCGAGAAGCCGGCGGAGACGTCGCCCTGCACCTGTGCGGCCGGGTAGAGGTTGAAACGCGCCACGCGATTCGGGCCGGTGATGTCGCGGAAGGTGGCAACCGACCCGATCGGCACCATGTCGCCCTGGTCGTTGCGCGTGCGTAGCTGAGCGACATCCTGCGCTGTTTTGCGGAACGGCTCATCCCACATGCAATTCCTCGAACTGTTTGGCGAGGCCCGTGATCGGTAGGTCGTGCAGATTCAGGGCATGGAGTTGTTCGGTGGCGGCCCGAAGTTGAGTGATACCCCCGTCGACGATCACGAGATCGGGCAAGGGTCTGTTTTCCTTGAGGAGGCGGGCATAGCGGCGCTGAATGGCTTCAGCCATCATGGCGGGGTCGTCGATGCCTTCGACGGTTTTGATGCGAAACCGCCGATAGCGGTTCTTCCGCGGCATACCGTTGACGGCGCAGACCATACTGGCCACGGCGTAGGTGCCGGAGATATTCGAGATATCAAAACATTCAATCACAGCCGGATCTTTTTCGAGTTCGAGCGCAGTGCCCAGTTCTTGGACACCCTCAACCGCCTCGGCGTTCTTCATCTCCAGACTTTTTTCGCCCCGGGCCCGCTGACGCACCGCGGTCTGGACCAGAAACAGG
>JBCCHH010000152.1:0-5149 GCA_039028855.1 Pseudomonadota bacterium
ATCATATTCCAATTCCGTTTTTTGCAAATAAAGTTTTCCACAGATACCAGACTACCGAGTCATGCAGACCGACCGTTTGACCGGAATCAAATATGAGGCGGTTTTTTTCAGATCCGTTTCGTGTTCCAACTACGCTATGGCGCTCACGTTGGCCAGGCAGCGTACACCTGAAATGCGCTATAGAATCACAGCAAAATGGCATGCATCGTCCAGACAGCCAGCGCATTACAAGTCTCTTGCGACTCGAAAGCCTAGTCTTGGATCGGTGTCATCGAGGGCTGAAGATAAACGATAGGCCGAACGGCTCATGGCCGGCGTGCTGCTCCATGAAGCCCCGCGAATCATGCGCCGATTACAACCGGGATTCACCCACGCACTACCATCATTGGGCGCACGAACATAGCTGTCGTGCCAGCAGTCCTCAATCCATTCCATCACATTGCCGCCCATGTCGAACAGGCCGAACGGGTTGGCCATCAGACTTGCAACCGGTGCCGGGCCCCAAAAACCATCGTTGTAGCGCCGAAAGGCATTGGTCCAGCTACGCTGATCGGTAAACTCATCGCCGTCGCCGGTCACATTCTCGGTCGGCTGCTGCGGGCTTTCCTCACCCCACCAGTACGGTGTGGTGCTTTCAGCACGCAGGGCGTATTCGAACTCAGCTTCGCTCGGCAGGCGGTAACTGCGACCGGTACGACGCGTCAGCCAATCGACGTACGCCTGAGCATCGTTAAACGAAACATGAATGACCGGCAGCTCATCTTCTGCCTCATCACCCAAATAGTCGTTTTGCCAGGTGATGCCATTTTGTGCGTCGGTACGACCCGAAGCTTGACGGTATACACGTGAGCGGCCCTTACGTTCAGCATCGGTGGTGTAGCCGGTTTCTGCAATAAACTGCCGAAACTGGGCCACGCTGATTTCAGTACGCGACAGCGCGAAACCGCGCTCGAAGTTCACCCGGAACTGAGGCCCTTCGTTATTCACCCGCTCATCTTCATTTTCCGGCGAGCCCATAACAAAGCTGCCCGTCGGCACCACAATCATGACGGGTCCGAACGCCTCACCGTTACCCAGTTCATCCTGAAACTGCTGGCCCGGTTCAAAACCGCCATAGCGCTGGGCATCGTCCAGTGAGGTTCGCAGTCTTTCTACCAATGCCGCCTCAACGCCCAAGCCAACCAGGTCATTAATCTGGCGCTCGGCGATTTCAAACTCGGCATTGTCAATTGCCTCACGCGTGGTGATCAACAAACGATCCATTTCCTGGACTTGCGCCACTTCAATTTCAGACGCCAATTGTTCGAGCTGTAACGGCGCGTAGTTCAGTTCATCGGCCTGTGCCAACCACTCAGTCGCTGTTTCGAAATCACCATCTTCAGTCAAAATCCGAATGCGTGAGGTCAGCGCTGTGCGCACATTCTCCTGACCTGCCAATGCCGCTTCATTCTGTGGATCAAGCACCAGCGCCTGTTCATACAGTGTCCAGGCCGAAGATTCGGCCGGCTCAAGCAGACTGTCCTGCTCCAGCGCGATTGAGGCTTGCTCCAGCAGAGCAGCGAGGTCTGCTCTGCGCTGTCGTTCAGCCGCAAGTTGGGCAATCACCGGACGCTGCTCGTCCAGCTCGGACAAAACACCAACCAGACGTTGCGCCAGGGCTAAATTTCCTGCGTTCAATGCGGCGCCGGCTTGTGCTTCTACTCCATCGAGCAGGCCGGTGAGTTCGGCGGCGATTTCAGGATTGTCGGGCTGGAAGGCCCGTTGCGCGAGCAGGTTCTGTAACTGGGCATCGTCCTGCGCATTGGGCAGGGTAACCTGCGGCTGCGGTTGAACCGGCGTTTGCGGAACATCGATAGCAGAAATATCCAGCGACCACTCCTGCGTACCTTCACTAATCACATCGCCCAAGCGGCGAACACGGCGTGGATCATTTTCGGTCGTCGCACCGGGAGCAAGCTGATCCTGTGCTGCAGGCTCAGACATTTGCGCCTGTGATGACGACATTTGTTCAACTTCGGCCTCATCAGACTGCGACCATGCACTACCATAGACCACGAACAACAGCCCGAATAACACACTCGATACTCTCATTCAATCGTCCATTTCTTTTGATGGATGGGTCGTATACATTGCTAGCTCAACAGCAAAAATCGAGCCGGTTTCTAAACGATACAGAGGGTAACTGATACAAACTGGCGCTGACTCCTTCTGTACTAAAACAATAAGGCATACGTTTTGATTCAATCCAACACCGCTATCCAATCCGCTGAGCGGGTACCGAAAAAGTATATCCGCTGTGTCTGATGCGTTGACAATAAACAGCAAAAGCATACATAAAGCGGTCGAACGAGCCGTATTTATTGACGATCATACTGGCTTGAACGCACATGCAGCATCCCTGGTTTCGTGCAATTCAATCGGTTTGGACACGGAGTTTGTGCGTGAACGCACATTTTTCCCTAAACCCGGTTTACTGCAGCTCAGCGACGGCGAACAAATCTGGCTCATCGACCCGATCGCGCTTGCCGGACAAGCCGATTTCCAGGCCTTGCTGGCTGAACTGCTGTCGAGCCCTGAAATCACCAAAATTCTGCACAGTGTCGGCGAAGATTTCGAAGTCCTGCAGCTGCTGTGCGGTCAGTACCCCGCACCGTTATTCGACACCCAAATTGCCGCCGCGATGCTCGGCTGGCCGCTGCAGCTACGCTACGAATCGCTGGCGGCCGAACTGCTCGGCATCGAGTTTGCGGGCGGACTGGCGCGTAACAATTGGTGCCAACGGCCGCTACCAGATAACTGGCTCGAATATGCTGCTCATGACGTCATTGCCCTACCTGCCATGCGTACAGAGTTGGAAAAGCGCCTGGCAGAGGCCGGCAGACTGGACTGGCTGCGCGAGGATTGCAGCCGCTCAGTAGAGCGCGCAGCGCAGACTACACCTGCAGTTTTGCGCATCCGTGCGGCTACACGCCTGAACGATGCCGCATTGGCCAAACTCAATGCGCTGGCCGACTGGCGCGATGCGCAAGCCAAAAAACGCGATTTGCCGCGTAGCTTTGTCGCTGCCGATGCAGTCCTGATGGCGCTGGTACGACAGCAGCCGAATACAGTTTCTGAATTTGCCAAAATCGAAGGCGTGCACAAAAAATTCATACGCCAAAATGCCGAAGAATTACTGAGCCTGCTGCATGAACCAGTGGCCGACTTCCGACGCAGTCCGGAGCTCATGCCACTGTCACTGCAGCAGCAGGCGACAATCAAGCGTATGCAGAAGATCGTTCAGGCACAGGCCGAACAGCTTCAGATTGAGGCACCGCTGATCGCCAGCCGACGTGAGCTGACGCGGCTGGTGCAGACCGGTCACGCCGATTGGCTCAACGGCTGGCGCGGGGAACGAGTCGGCGATGACTTACTACAAGCGCTTACTGCGGCATAATTCACAGCCTGGAATGCAGACTCCATAAAGCAGCTTAAAAGTGTGTCCCGGTAGCTCAGCTGGATAGAGCAGCCGCCTCCTAAGCGGCAGGTCGCAGGTTCGACTCCTGCTCGGGACACCATTTCAGTTTGCAATGAGGCAGAATCAAGGCAGCAAGCCATGGCGCTTGAACTCGGCACGCAACCAGGCCTCATCTTCGGAAACATGCACCAGTTCACGCCGCGCACGGCCCTGCACATGGGCCAGCGCGGCAATCCGCCCCTGTCCGTTGAACAAGGTATCCGGCAGCGTGGTCGAAATTTCATCGCGGTAGGCTTGAACTGCTGGGATGATCTGCCAGCCCTGTTCGCGCAATGCTTGGACCAAATCGTCGATAAACAGCGCGGCCAGATCGTTTTCGTGCAGTAACAGCACGTGGGCAACCGGTCGATGCAGGTGTTCTTGAGCGATTTCATCGTAGAACTCGATGGATTGCATCAACAGTTCGACATAGACCTGACCAAGCGCTGTTCGATCCACGGCATGACCGGCATCAACCGCTTCCTTGACCAGCGCCTGCATGTACCAGTCATAGTTATCCACCGTTACATAGCCATGATTCAGCCCACGCTCGGCCAGGCCGGTTCGGATCGCATCCCGTTTCGCGGTAGTACGACCCTCATCCAGATACGGAAAACGGTAGAACGGCTGATAGCCTTCAAATTGCTGCAGGACTTGACTGGCCTGATCGATATCGTCCAGGTAGGCATCCGCCTCGCTCTGCCAAAGCCAGGGATGCGTGTGGCTGTGATTGGCCAGATGATGGCCAGCAGCGACATAGGCCTTCAACCAGTTGACGCCTTGATTTCGCCGTTCGATCTGAGCGGTCGAGACGAAAAACATCGCGCCCGTGACCTCGGCCTCAGCCAGTGCATCAATGAGCTGCTGGGTACGTTCGCTGCCGGTAAAGAACGGCCCGTCGCCTCGCGGTGCATCGTCGAACGTTAGCGCGATGCGCTTTTCCATACCGTCTGCCAATGCAGATATCGTGCTCAACATCATGAACGCAGCCAACAGTAACAAGGCGCGAATTACACCGGAAAACTGTTGATTTATATTGCAAAAATTCATTCTCGAGCCTGATAGAGCATCTGACCGAACAGTCAGTATGTGATTTAAATTTATCCCGCCTAGCGATGCAGAAGAAGCTATCAGGACTGAATAAATTCAATGTAACCATCCAGCCAACGCTGCAGCTGCTTGGCCAGTTTCTCATCGGGCTGACCCTGTTCGTTCAAGCGATCGGTAGCCGAGGATATGCGCAGATGATCCGGAAACAGTCGCACTTTTAGCTGGCGCAGCACGGTCAAACTGCCAGCCTGAGCCAGCGCCGTACCCAAGCCTCCTGGCGTAGCACCTGCCAGCGCCAGCGGTCGGCCGGCAAACGTCGGCCCCATTTCCTTCGGCGGCCGCGTCAGCCAGTCCAGCGCATTTTTCAGCACACCCGGCATACCGCCATTGTATTCCGGCATGGCCAGAATCAGCCCATCAGCGGCTTTAATACGTTCACGTAGAGCTTCAACAGAAGTAGGAATACCGGACTCAGACTCAACATCACCATCATAGAAGGGAATATCGTGCAATTTTGCCAGCTCGATATCGATATTCTCGGGCGTAATCTCAGCAAGCCTTCGAATCAGTAAAGTATTTAATGACTTTCGTCTTAGACTACCG
>JBCCHH010000153.1:0-5113 GCA_039028855.1 Pseudomonadota bacterium
ACTTCTGCCGCTGGTAGGACGATTTCACGCGCGAGCGAAAAATCGAGCGGACTGCCCGGCCAGCGACCATCCAGCTCAATCACGGCGCGCCCGCGCTCTAACGCCAGTTCGAACCCAGCCTGATTCAGACTCGTGCCGAGATCGTCATCGGTCAAACGCATGCGCGCCTCGGTCTGAAACGGAAATTGCGTTTGATCGTTAACAATCCAGCGACCGCTGCCGGCCAGTTCCAGGCCGGCGCGCGCAATTGAGAACTGCTCGATTTCCAGGCCATTGTCCTGAGCGTGCGAAGTCAGACGCACCTGGCCCAGATCGAGCTCGCCCCAGCGCAGGTCGTCGATAGCAAGCTGGAGTTCAGGCAGGCGGCGCGGATCCACCTTCCAAGGCTCGGGTGAAGGCTGATCCGGTTCGCTCAACGGCCAGTGCAAATACTCAAAGCGCGCCACGGCCAGAGGCATGCTGGCCGAGTCGGCCGGCAGCCGGACACTGCCGGCCATGGCACTACCCGCGAAATGTAATCGCCAAAAATCATCCTCACGCGCCAGCGCCAGCTCCATCGAACCCAGCTCGGCATCACCCAGCGACCATTCGTCGACTTCGAGCGACAGCCAGCCCGAAATCGCTTCGTTCATTTCGGGTGGCGAAAACAGATCGGAGCGACCCATCGTCGCTCCAAGCAGCTCGAGCCATGGCGAAGTTTCAAGCCGCTCAATCTGACCTGTGATGTAAAACCGTTCGGCACTCGGTAAGCGTGCGCGCTCACCGCCGAAGGTCAGACCAAACTGCCAGAAATCAGGATCCAGCAGTACCTGACCATCGACTACGTCGCCGACGCGAAACATGAACGGTTGGCCGAGCTCACCAAGTTCCAGTTCAAGTAAAAACGGCCATTCCGCCTGTGCGGGCTTGGTCAACGGCGCCGGCAAATCAAGTTCGGTGCCAACGAGCGTGCTGCGAAGATGCAGCTCAAGCGGGCGCTCAGCTTGCTCAGCAGTGCCGCCGTTTCCGGCACCAACTGAAGCTTCGACCATGATATCGGACGGTAACTCAACACGCCCCAGATCAAGCTGCCAAAGGCTTCGGCCCTGAGTTTGCGCCTCGAGTGTGTCGATCAGATCGGGCCAGCGCTCTCGCCAGTCGGGCAGCAGCAGCGCTGCAAGCGGAAGTTCGGATGCAACGGTCAGATTGAATTCGGGCTCAAATCTGGTCTCAAGTGAAAAATCGGCCGACTCTCCGGCAATTCGACCACTCAATTCAGCCGGACCAAAGCCTGCACGATCAAACGGCACTTCGGCCTGGATCTGATCGACCGCAAAGCCTGTTTCAATCAGTTCGAAATCAACGTCGTTTAGTTCAAGCCGACCGTTCAACTCCCACTCATGACGACGCCGGACCGGCAGAAAAACTTCGGCCACTGCACTGGCTTCGCCCCGCCAGTCCATGGTCGCCAACGCGGTTTGGGCTTGCTGTAGCGGCAAGGCTTTGACCAGATTCAGGAGTTGCCCGGCGCTGGTCTTCTCGCTAGCTAACTGGATTTCGATTTCTGCCTCGCGCATCTGCGGGATAATCACAGCTGGCGCACTCAGCGGTGTCGACACGACTTCACCCGAGTCGACTCTGCCGACCATGCGCTCAGACTCAAACTCCAGCCGACCCCGCATGTTTTGCGCCATCGGCCAGTTTCGGCCGTACTGCAAATCCAGCCCGGTAAAATCGATCACGCTGTGTACGGCGCCGGGCGGTGTGTATTGCTTCCAGCCCAGCGGCCAGCCGTGCAGCGTAGTCAGCGCACGCCCCGATTCCAGCGCAATCAGTGCCTGATTCAGCCATGAACGCGTCTTACGCGGAATCCCGCGCTGCGGCAACCAGCGACGCAAGTTATCCGATTCCAGCCTCGGCAAATCGATGGTCAAATCAATGAACGGACCGGCAAATGCGACGTTCTCTTCGGATCGCAGCACATCGCCTGCAGCCGTAAACTCGAAAGCGCGGGTCGCCACGCGTAGTTGCTCGACATGCAACCCATCGCGCGAAAGCTCTAGCTGACCATCGAAAAAATCAAAATCAACGGGCTCGTCATACAAAAACTTCCAGTCCAACTGCGGCCGACCGCTCAGACCAAAGGCATAGCGATCACCGCTCAAACCAAGCTCAACATCGAGCGCGCGCAGCGCAAATTGCGGCGCGTCGAAAACGACATCCAGACTTTCAACCTGACCCGCCAGTGCAAACGGAGTAGTGTCTGTCAGCCAGCCTGCCTGTACATGACGCAATTCGCCGCTGACGGTGGCCGGCCAGAAATCATAGCCGTCCAGCCAGTGCGACAGCGTACGGTGCAAGGCATCCAGCTTGAATCGTTCTACTGCAAATCCGGTATAACCATCGCGTCGGGCTAGCGCCAGGCCTTGTATGATTGATTCAACACCGTTATTCGCATCCATCTCCAGTGCCCAGTCATCAGGTTGCCAGTAGCCATTCAGCTTGAACTGGCTGGCGGTATCTTCCGGCAGGCCGGAAAATGCCAGCTCGGCATGCAGTTTGAATGGTTCCGGATCGGCCCAGTTCAGCCAGATTTTTGTCGCGGCCTGCAGCGGCGGCACGGCGGCTGGATCAAAACTCTGTTCAGCCACACGCGCGAACCAGCGCGTCAGTATGATTGGCAGACGCGAGCGATCATTCTGCAAATAGGCGTGCAGGCTATTAACTTCCTCGTTGGAAAGATTCAGCACAATACGCACATCCAGGGGTGATTGAGCATCGCTCGAAGATGAATCGTTGAATCGGGCCCATTCTTCAATGGCCGCAGCGCTCGACGGCTCGACCAAAGCAGCTTCAAAATCAAACCGCTCAAACGCAGAAAAACGGATGCGCAACTCATCGCCACGGCGATTCAAATCGGCTTCAGGCACATACCAGATCAACGGCGGCGCTTCAAATGGCGCGATGCGAATGGTTGAACTGCGCAGTTTCAGATCGCCTGCCGACAGGCCACGCTGCCAGCCGCCAGCCACCTGCCCACCGCCCTGAATCTGCCAACTCCAGCGACCTTCGGCATCCTCCACCAGCGCCAGATTCAAACCCAGGGCAATCAGCTCAAAACTGTTTAACGCTGGACGGACAAGGTTATACAGCCTGATTTCCAGGCGCGCACGATCCACCTGTAGCATCACATCTTCGGTTGTACCGACCGTTAAATCGTGCAGCAGAATCTGCGGCGAAAAGCGCGGCCACTGCGCTTCTATGTGACCGATCTGTACCGGCTGGTTCAACGCCTGGCTGAGTATCTGCTCAGCCAGCGGGGTCAAACGATCCGCATACGGCGCAAGCAGACGACCGAGGCTGACGATCACGGCCGAAGCAATGATAAACCACAGCAACAACTTCCAGATCAAGCGCCGGCACGAACGAAAAAAACCGAATCGACGCGGGTCTTGAACGGCTGGGCTTTCGCTCAAAGCAGCACCACGTCGAACTGTTCCTGTGAGTATTGATCTTCGGGCTGAAAGCGAATTTCAGTGCCGAGTTGTTCGGTCAACTCGGCAATCGTGCGGGTGTGCTCTTCGAGAATTTTTTCAACCACCGGCGTGGCAGCAAGCACGCGCAATTGACCCGTTTCAAACTGACGCACGGCACGCAGAATTTCTCGGAATATTTCCGAGCAGATGGTTTCGACCGATTTCTGCCAGCCGCGGCCGCTGCAGTCCGGACAAGGCTCGCATAACCGATGACCCAGGCTTTCAGTTGTGCGTTTACGCGTCATCTCGACCAGACCAAGCGCCGAAATTTCAAGCACGTTGGTGCGCGCCGGATCTCGTGCCAGGGCTTGGTTAAGGGTACGCAACACCTGGCTTTTGTGACCCTCGTCATCCATATCGATGAAATCGATAATGATAATGCCACCCAGATTACGCAGCCGTAATTGCCGTGCCAGGGCTTGCGCCGCCTCCAGATTGGTCTTGAAGATCGTCTCTGAAAAATTGCGCACACCAACATACGCACCCGTGTTGACATCAATCGTAGTCATGGCTTCGGTCTGGTCGATGGTTAGATAGCCACCGGACTTAAGCGGAACATTGCGCTTGAGCGCGCGCTCGATCTCATCTTCGACACCGAATAAATCGAATAGCGGGCCAATGCCGTTATACGCTTCAATCCGATCGGACCATTCCTGAATAATACTGGCAGTAAAATCGCGTGCACGCGCCAGCGTGGCGGCATCGTCAATGCGTACACGGTCGATACCGGCATTCATCCAGTCACGGATTGCACGCAACGGTAACGATAGCTCTTCATAGACACAGTCACCGGGTTTCGGTTGATCCTGCATACGCTTGCCGATGCGCGCCCAAAGCCTTCTTAGGTAATCGAGGTCGCGCACCAGCTCGTCGGCGCCGATGCCTTCTGCATTGGTTCGCACGATGATACCGGCCGGTTGGTCTGGGCTCAGGATCGGCAGGACCAAATCACGCAAGCGCTCACGTTCAGTTTCATCTTCAATGCGCAGTGAAATACCGATGGTCGCTTCATCGGTCGGCAGATACACCAAGTAGCGTGAAGGCAGGCTGAGCTGGGTAGTCAGCCGTGCACCCTTGCTGCCAAGTGGGTCCTTAATGACCTGCACCAGCAGTTCCTGACCTTGATGCAACAAGTCTGTAATGAGCGGCAACGGCGGTTCGTTCGCTCGCTCGATTAACGCCCGTACATCCAATTCTGGCTTGCGTGATCCTTGCACCACCTCTTCGAGTTCTGATCGCGGCCGGGCAATTTCACTGGCGTGTAGAAACGCCGTGCGGTCCAGTCCGATATTAACAAACGCGGCCTGCATGCCCGGCAGTACGCGTTCGACCCGTCCCAGATAGATATTGCCGACGTAACTGATATCGTCAGTCCGTTCCAGATGCAGCTCCTGCAGCAACCCATTCTCAACCAGAGCGACACGGCTTTCGGACGGCGTCACATTGATTAGAAGCTCATTACTCACGGCAAAATCACAGCAAAGTTCAATGGTTGCCCATAATCACGTGTTTTATTAACGGCGAAAATCATATCATCGCGCAGGTTTTTAACCTTCATCGTTTGCGGCGTTTTTGTGTTCATAACCCGACCAATATTG
>JBCCHH010000154.1:0-5094 GCA_039028855.1 Pseudomonadota bacterium
CAAAAGCTGGAACCAGTCGAGGCAGTCCGCAATGCGCATATGCTCGATCAATTCCAATAGCTGGCTGGCCGTCAGACCAAACTTGGCGCGTTCACCGCCAGTGTTCTGCCAGTTACCCTTGCCGAGCGCCGACAGCCGCAAGCGCACGCCCAGCTGCGGCTGAATGTTGAGCTCCCGCGCAATGCGCACGATCAACGGCCATTCGGTCGGCTTTTCGATCACCAGCATCACGTTCAGGCCCAGCCGCTGGCCGCTCAGAGCCAGCCGAATGTATTGCGCATCTTTGTAGCCATTGCAGATCAGCAATCGACCGGGCGCACTGACCGCCAGCGCAGTGATCAACTCGGGCTTGCTGCCAACCTCCAAGCCCATACCCTCGACTTCGGCCAATGTGCGTACAACCGTCGCCTGTTGATTGACCTTGATCGGATACACCGGCGTGTATGTAGTGGTCTGCTCGGACTGATCTATGGCATGTTCGAATGCAGCCCTGAGGCCGGCTGCGCGCTGGCGCAGAATGCCAGGGAAACGCAATAGCATCGGCAGGCGCAAACCCTGCCGGCGCGCTTCGCGCACGATTTCGCGTAACGCTACCGACGTCATATCCGGCCCGAAACCCGTCGCCAGCAGGCCATCGGCCGACACATCAAACAGGCCTTCCGACCACTGATCAATCGAATAACGCTGTCGGGCTGAAATTGGGGCGGTAAACGAACTGGACATCAGCGTAAAACTCATTCAACCAAAGCAAGTTATCTGCGCATTGTAATCGTCTGGCGATCGATAACCGGCGCCGCTACACTAACAGCTCAATTCAGCCTAAAGCGCCAACTCCTTATGGCCTTCAATCCAGCCGACGATCAGTACTTGAATGACCATTCCTGGTTTAGCGAAGTTCACGCGCCGGCCGGCTGCGCTCTCAGTTGGCAGATTGAGGCCCAGCTGGCACGCGTTGAAACGCAGTATCAGACGATCGAAATCTATCAGACCCGCGACTGGGGCCGGCTCATGGCCATCGACGGCTTCGTCATGTTGACCACGCGTGACAATTTCCTTTACCACGAAATGCTGACCCATCCGGCTCTGTTCAGCCATGGTCAGGCAAAAAACGTACTGATTATTGGCGGCGGCGACTGCGGCACGCTGCAGCAGGTCTTGCAGCATAAGCAGGTCAAATCGGTTGTGCAGTGCGAAATCGATGAACAGGTCACGCGCTTGAGCGAACAGTATTTCCCCGAACTGTGTGCCGACAACGACGATGTGCGCGCGAAACTGGTATTCGATGATGGCCTGGCCTGGATTCGCAACGCCAAACCCGGCTCACTCGACCTGATTATTGTCGACTCAACCGACCCGATCGGACCGGCTGAAGGTCTGTTCGGCCCTGAATTTGTCGCCCACTGTTTTGCGGCGCTGGCCGACGATGGTCTGCTCGTGCAGCAAAGCGAATCGCCGCTACTGCATCAGGAATTGATTGCAGGCATTCGCAGTAATATGCAGCATGCGGGTTTTGCGACGATTAAAACGCTGGGTTTTCCGCAGCCCTGCTATCCTTCGGGCTGGTGGTCCTGCACTCAGGCCAGAAAAAAAGGGCGCATCGAGGCCGTCACTCCGACCACATTCGACAACAGCGGCATTATGACGCGCTATTTCAACCCGGGCGTGCACCTTGGCGCATTAGCCACTCGACTGCCGTGAGCGCGTGCGTCACTAAAAAACGACTGGCCGGTTTTGGCCAGATAAAGACTCAGGCGACCTGAAAAACCGGAATCGAGACAGGTGGCAGCTGAGAATGATTGACGGCCGCACCTAAAATTGCTTCGGCCTCATCAGAACACTGCCCGCAGCAGTCGCTGCAGCCCGTGCGCATGCGCAATTCTTCCAGCGTAGTCACGCCGGCGGCGGCATGCTCACGTATTTCCCGGTCGGTAATTGCGTTACAGATGCAGACAAACATGGCATAACCATAATACAAATGCGAATGATTGTCAATAAATAACCTTCACGGTTGCTTATTTTGTCAAATAAGTCTGGAATATGAGAACAGGATGTGCTAAAAATACGGGTCAAGACTCATAAAATCATTTTCAAGAATCGCAACTAGGGAGATCGTAAGTGAATTACACACCAACAATAAAACGCGCGCCGCTCGCGGCCGGCATTGCACTGGCACTGGCAAGTGGAATAACACAGGCTGCAACATTTACCGTAACCACTTCAGACGATTCAGGCAGCGGCTCACTGCGTCAAGCCATTACGGATGCCAATGCTGCTGCTGGCCCGCACACCATCGATATGTCGGCTATCTCGGGCAGCATGATTACGCTGGCGAGCGATCTTCCGACCATGTCTGAAGACACCAGCATTCTTGGCAATGGTACAGTCCTTAATGGTAACGGCTCATATGTATGTCTGTATTCAACCAACGGGCTCAGTGTCGACAGTATGACAGTTACCAACTGCGTCGGTGATGAATATGGTGGTGCAACATTTGGTGGTGGCATTCAAGGCTTTGGTGGTTCGCTCACCATCACCGACTCCACAATCAGCAATAATACGGCCGACGTTGGAGGCGGAATCTATTTCTCTTCCGCTGCCCCTGCAGCCTTAACAATTACCAATTCAACCATTTCCGGCAATACTGGTGGTGGCTCTGGCGGAGGCATTACTCATAATAACTCTGGATATGTGGTTTTGACTGATACCGTTATAAGCGGCAATTATAGCCAGGGCGTAGGCGGTGCGATCGAATCAAGAACCGGCAAATATTCAGGGGGTAGTGATGGAATAACGATTACTGATTCAACTATCACAGGCAACACTTCAGTCGGTAATGGCGGTGGTTTACAAATCACCGGTGGAATCGAATCGGTCGAAATTACAGGTACCACGATCTCTAATAATAGCAGCGGCTATGACGGCGGTGGCTTCTACTCTAGTGGAACTTTTGTATCTATAACCAATTCCACCATATCCGGCAATACGGCAGATCGATTATTCGGTGGAGGCTATGTTTATGTGGACTATGGTTTTGCAGATGAAACCTTCACAATGGACGGTTCAACGGTTTCAGGTAATGTGGCAACAGGAGCCGGTGGCTTAGGAGTAAGTGCCTATACCTCTGGAACCGATGGAACTGGCGCTATTGCTATCGCAAACAGTACTTTTTCCGGCAATACCGACCAACTGGGTGGAAGCCTGTATCTTCGGAATGATGGCTATGGTTATGACTATGGAGATTTAAGCCCGAGCATTTCCCACAGCACAATCACCGGTAACGTTTCATCTGCGAACGCAGGTGGCGGCATTATGATGGCCAACCAAGGCGCAAATGATAACGGTGGATATGCCGCAACTCCACAAGTCATGAATTCGATTATTCAGGGCAATTCTTCTTATACAGGAAGCGACGATATAGACTCTGATGCAGCTTTTGTAACTGTTACTCAATCAAATCCTTTCCTGCAACGCTTCCAGATGATTGCGGATAACCCTCAGCTACTTCTGCCTCAAGCGCCAAGCCGTACTGGATCCCTGGTTAATCGGTTCAACGATAAGCCGAATGCTGCCTCGATCACTGAGCAACAGATTGCTGATATGTTCGCGGCCAAAGCCTCAACCTCGGCCGCACGCGGGCCGAATAATGTGACTTTTGATGTCTCGTACTCAATAATCGGCGTTGCACCGCAGCAGGCTACCTTTAACCCGGATGCGGCCACTTCGGCCAATCTTGGTGCCGATCCTCTACTTGGGCCGTTACAGGATAACGGCGGGCCTACCTTTACTCACTTACCCGGTGAAGGCAGTCCGGCTTACGAGCTTATTCCAGATGGTACCAATGGCTGTGGTACGGACATCACTGATGATCAGCGCGGTTTCGGACGACCGGCCCTTTCTGCAGGCTGCACGGCGGGTTCAGTCGAATCTATCGACAGAGGCAACTTTGTATCCGTGCCTACCCTGAATCATTTAGGAACAGGTCTATTGGCCCTTGGGCTGGCGTTGATGGGTTGGCTGGGCTTCCGCCGCCGAACGGCTGTCGGGCAATCGAAGCAATAGGCAAAGCCAAACTGTAACTAAAAAGGCGCCCATCGGGCGCCTTTTTTTGATCCTGCAGATGCTGTTATCTTTAGTAGGACTGCCAGCTCACAGTCGTTCTTAGTCGATTCGATCTACTCAGATTCATCCTCGTTTCATTTTTGCTCTTGGGTCAGCAATGCCGGGCCGGAGCCAAAATCGATCGGCGATTGTGCCGCTAACCAGGCGAGCACGGCATATGCCGCTGCATTCTGCTTCAGTGCATCCGGGTCAACCTTGTCCAAGGTGTCGTTTTCAGTATGGTGGTAATCAAAATAGTGGGTGCCGTCCTGCGCAAGATCGATGGCGACGATACCGTATGGCAGCATCGGCAGGAAATCCGGTCCGGCGCTGGCGCTGCGGCCACCCAGTGCGATGCCGAGCGGTTCAAGCTGGGTTTGAATCGCTTCGATCACCGGCCAGGCCTTGTCGGTCACGCGCGCGCTGATTTCATAGACCGGGCCGGTGCCAAAGTCCGACTCGGCCGCGAGCTGATAGTTTTCGATATTGTCCTGATGTGTTTCAGCCCAGGCACGTCCACCCCAGAGGCCAATTTCCTCGGCCGCAAATAAGATTACCTGAATGGATCGATCTGGCCTTTGGCCGAGATCCTGAATCAACTTGAGCGCATCAACCACAATGCCTACGCCGGCCGCATCGTCGAGCGTGCCGGTACCGACATCCCAGGAATCAAGATGCGCGCCCAGTGCAACAATCTTCTCTGGATATTTGCCACCGTCGATCTGGGCCAACACGTTCTGGCTGGTGTAGGGCTCATTCATTTGCGCATCAATAACCATCTGCAAGCGCACCGGCTCGCCCAGTTCAAACAGGGTCCTCGAGCGCAACCACCCACCACGCGAACAGGTAGCAACATGCAAAAATGCGCTGCGCACGGGGTGAGAACCAGAAAACCGGGCCCGGTAGACGATACCCAGATGAGAACACCATAGTGATGCATGGTGCTCCTGCTCCAACCTCATGATCTGGGGTGAGGAGTCGACCATGACGTCGCGG
>JBCCHH010000155.1:0-5092 GCA_039028855.1 Pseudomonadota bacterium
GATCAACTACTTCGACCAGTCGTCCGGCAGGTACCTGATCGTCGGTCACAACCAGCACCGACTCCTGACCGGCACCCGCCAGCAGGTCGCGCAGACGGCTTTGAATCACCCAGACACGAATCGGCTGGCCATCCAGATAGGTATCGCCGGCATTATCGATATACAGCCGGATCGCCTGGGTCGAAGCCAGTGTTGCCGACGATGCGGTCGGTCGATCCAGCTCAAGCTTCATGTCCTTGACGAAGGTGGTCGAGACCATGAAAAAAATCAGCAGGATAAACACCATATCGATCAGCGGTGAAATGTCGATGCGCTGCTCGCTGTCGCCTCGTTCGCGGAATCTCATGCGGCTATTCCCTCCTGCTGCTCGCTACGCGCGCACAGCACATCTTTAACTTGTGCCAATTCATGTCGGATAACCGAGGCCTTTTTATCCAGCAGGCCGCCGATGATCAATCCGGGAATGGCCACGGCCAGACCCATCTGCGTGGTAAACAGCGCCTGCGAAATACCGCCGGCAATGCCGCCCGATTGTGCGAACAGCGACATATCGCCAAGCGAGTTAAACGTTTCGATCATGCCCGATACGGTGCCGAGCAGGCCGAGCAGCGGCGCCACGGTTACGATGGTGAAGATCAGCTTGCGAAAACGCTTGGTCGAAAGCTCGAGATCGGAAAATGAATCATCCAGCCAGTGACGCAGATCCTCGGGATGCCGCTGCTCAAGCTCCAGGCCACGCGCAACGGCATGTTCGATAATGCCGCGCGGCGCATGCTTGAAACCGCCGTCATGTTTGTTCAACAACACTCTGACGCTGCGCTGCGTGCCGCGACGCAACGAGGCGAAGCGATAGCCGATCGCAAACCACAGCACGACCGTACCGATCACCAGCGGCGGCATGACATAGCCACCGACCTGGAAATAAAAGTACAGATCGTCGAGCAGCACAGCGAACATGATCAGGCCGGCTCACCCACGCGCTGCGACTGACCTTCCGAGTACTGGTTAATGATGCGCAAGGTGGTCTTTTCCATGTTGTCTTTGATACCCTCGGCCCAGCCCGACAACAGGTTGCCGAGCAGCAGCATCGGAATTGCCACAATCAAACCCAGCTCGGTCGTGACCAGCGCGATCGAGATCCCGCCCGACAGCAGCTTCGGATCGCCGGTACCGAATTCGGTGATTACATCAAAGGTCGAGATCATGCCCGTAACCGTGCCGAGCAGACCAAGCAACGGCGACACGGCTGCGATCACGAGAATGAATGCACCGAAGCGGTTCAAATGCGTACTCTCGTGCAGAATCGCTTCGGAAACAATGTCTTCGAGATGCTCGCGATCGCGATCGAGGTTACGAATCGCGGCCGAAACCACGCGCGAGGTCGAGCCTTTTTTCTTCTTCAGTACATCCAGCGCAGCCTGACGATCACCACGCCGCACATGCTGCGAAACCGAATCGATTACACGATTGGTCGACGAGCTGGCCTGTTGCAGGAAAATCGCACGCAAAATGACCAGTATCAGGCCAAGTAAACCAAGGAAGAAAATAATCCAGCCGATCACACCACCACTGCGAATGACATCGAATATACCCTTGGCCTGGCGGGTTTCGACTTCATTATTGAGCGATTCATAGATAAAAATCGGCAGATTGTTCGGCATAGTGCCGGCCGCAACTTCGCGCGCAGCGGCCGAGGTATCGACATTCCATAACTTCAGGTCCTGATCACCGGCCGGTGCCAATGCGCCCGTGCCACGATCGCTGATGCCGTAGGCGGCAATGCCACCAATACGAATGATTTCGCCATCAACGCGCGCGCCGTCGGCGAGGAAGAATTCGCCAGACTCGCGCCGCACGCGACTGCTGCCGGCCAGATAGTCCCTGGCAGCACTGAACAATGAAGCGACATCCTCAGCACCAGGTGCTTGTTCGCCGAGGTCGTTGTTCCAACTGTCTTCAAGCGTAAAATCGGCCTGCATAAAGGTCGAAGCCAGAAGATCGGTATTTTCACGAGCGCGATCGACCGACAACTCCGATTCAAACACCAGATCATCGAGCCGGTCTGCGCGCCCGCCCATTTCGACTACATCACGCTCGAGTTGCTGAATCTCGCGCTCAAGGCCCGATCTTTCATCATCCATGCGTGCCTGCAGTTCATTGAGCCGGTCCTGCAAATCGCGCCGCTGGCTCTGCAGAAAGGCAAACTCACGCTGGTAGGCCTGCTCTAGCGAGGGCTGCTGCTGCACTGGTGCGAGTGGATCCGGAGCCGCTACAGGCTCGGCTGATTGCTCACTTATATCCGGCTCAGGCTGAGCTTCGTCTTGTGCCAATACCGGCTGCAAAGCCATCAACAATGCAGAAAAAAATGACGCCAGCAGAATGCCAGTCTTTTTAGCAAGCAAAGCACTCATTCGCCTGACTCCAGTTGAATGCTGCCATTCGGCAATTCGAAATAACCGGTGCGGATCTGTTTTTGTAACGAATCGAACAGCGTTTCGATCTGCTGTTGATCGATGCGACCTTCAACCGTCACAAAACGCCAATCGCCACCGCTGCGTACGGCCTGACCGACGCGGTCGTCGCGGGTCTGAAAATACATAGCCACTGTGCCTAACTTGGCTACATCGGCCAGTACGCGATCTCCTTCCAGAGGAATAATCTGACTGTACAGCGCATTTTCGCGCGTTAGCCTGAGCTCATCTTCGTAAAAGCTCCACAGCCGGTTGATCACACGCGGCGGGGCCAGCGCACCTGATTCAAGCTGATTGCGAATCTCGGCCAAGGCGTCCAAGCGTTCGTCTACCTTGAACGGCAGACCGCTTTGAATGTGCCGCTCCAGTTGAGTGATTGAATCACTGGCTACCGGGATCAAGGCCTCCCCCGCAACCCCGGCGGCTTCCGCACGCTCGCGATTTTCGGCCAAATCCTGCTACAGTTGCCGAATGCGTAAATCCTCACGCCGACGCGTCGCTTCCAGATCGCCTTTTTGTGCAGCAAGCGAGTTCATCTCGGCACGATGCTGCTCCTGTACCCGATTCAATTCGGCGTTCAGTGACTCCACTTCGCCTCGCATACGCACCAGCTCTTCACCCAACGCTTCGAGCGAATCCTGGGCAGAAACCGGCTGAACATCAACAAACAGTGCGATGACAACCAGCGCGGCCAACAGGCCTGCCCGGTAGATCTGCATCAACATGAAACCTCCAAAAATCCTGTGGCAAGAATTGCCGTAGAGACTGATTGCTAGAGTTTTTGCAATCTAGTCGTGACAGGTTTCATATCGGTGACCAGATTGTTACATTAATATTTCAATTAGCTTTTTTGTTTTGCAATGAGGATTCTTGCAGTGCTTTTTAGTCATCCATCTGACTTATTTCAAGGAAATCTTTTGCCAAAAAATCAAAGTCAACTTCGCTTCGCCGCTTGACTTCGACAAGCAGTGAATCCGCCGCTGATTTTGATCGTTCAAGATCATCCCACTCAAATTCGGGCCGGGCCGGCACGGATGATCAGACAAGATTTTAAAAACAAATGATAATTATTTGCATTTATTGAAAAATAGGCGTATGTTTAGCCGCAACACCCAATTTCTCCATTTCTACAACGGAAGAATCTATGTTGAGCAAAATTCAACGCTGCTGGCTGATGGGTCTGCGCATGGCCTGGCGTTTTCGTAACGACCATGATCGGGCCGAACAATCGATTGATGCGCTACTCGAAGCCAATGGCCTGAAAGCGGCAGGATGTTGCATGGTGCGGCTGATCCATGCACTGCAGGGCGAGGGTGCGACACATCTCGACTTCGAACATTCCGAGCACACACCGCCAACCGGCGATGAGCGCGATGTACTCAACGCGCTGCGCTGCTGTTATCTTGACGATGCGCTCGGCGCTGAAACTGCACTGGGCGCTCTGTTACCGCCTGGTGCAGGCAGCTCAGCCTTGCGTGCAGCCAACGATATTGCAATGGCGCATCGGCTGAATATGCGCTGCAGCCATTCCTTTTCGTTTGACTGGCCGCGCCGGGATCAGGAACATGATCAAAACCGAAATCTACCGTCGACCTCGTCAACTGACGGAGCCGCTTTACCGATCGTTGAATTCAGCACACGGGCCGCAGAGTAGCCCGTCCTAGTTCAGCTCCGCTTCAAGACCAGTATGTTCAGCCAGAAACGCCCACTGATCGGCATACAGGCTGATCAACATCGAAACCGGTGTACCCGCGCCATGCCCGGCGCGTGTTTCGATACGAATCATCTGCGGTGCATCGCCGGTATCGGCCGCCTGTAGTGCCGCAGCATATTTGAAAGAATGACCTGGAACCACACGGTCATCGGTATCGGCGGTGGTTACGAGTACAGCCGGATAATCCTTGCCATTGCCGATGTTGTGATACGGCGAATACGCGCGCAGCGCGGTGAATTGTTCGGCGTTGGACGATGAGCCAAAATCATCGACCCAGAATCGCCCGGCCGTGAATTGGTCGAAACGCAGCATGTCCATCACACCCACGGCCGGCAGTGCAGCAGCGAATAGTTCCGGCCGTTGATTGACCACGACGCCGACCAATAATCCGCCATTCGAGCGGCCGTACACGCCCAGATGTTCACTATTGGTGATGCCTTCGTCGATCAGGTATTGCGCCGCGCCGATAAAATCATCGAACGCGTTCTGGCGATTGGTTTTGATCGCAGCCTGATGCCATTCACGGCCATACTCACCGCCGCCTCGGATATTGGCGTGCGCATACACACCGCCCGCTTCCATCCAGGCCAGGTTCTGCACCGAAAAACGCGGCGGCAGCGAAATATTGAAACCGCCATAGCCATACAGCAGCGTTGGCGTCGAATCATCCGGCGTCACATCGCGATGATGGGCGATGAACATGGGCACGCGCGTGCCGTCTTCAGAAGAATAGAACACCTGGCGTACGACATAATCTTCCGGTTCGAAATCAACCAGCGAGCGGCGCCAGACTTCACGCGCACCGGTATCGACGTCATAACCCTCCGTGGAGTCCCCATGAAATGATGGCTTGGTCATTGGCTGTCTTCTTGTTGTTGTTGGTGGTGGGGGGTGGTGGAGATTTGAC
>JBCCHH010000156.1:0-5092 GCA_039028855.1 Pseudomonadota bacterium
AAAAAGTGAGGAAGTGGTCAGTTTGGATTTAAAACCGGATGCCAACGGTTATCTAGATCTTCCCGAAGGGTTTTCGTATAAAGTTATTTCAAAGTCTGGCCAAAAAATGTCTGATGGCCTGTTGGTGCCCGGTAGACCTGATGGAATGGGGGCCTTTTTGGATGACGCAGGGCGAACGGTCATTATTTGTAACCATGAGAACAGCCCTACAACATTGGAACATAGTCCGTTTGGCCCATCCAACGAATTACTGTCAGGTGTGGATTTGGACAAACTTTTCGATTCTGGAAGTGGGATCAATCCGGGATTGGGGGGTACCACTACCTTGATATATGATGAAGAAAAGGGAACAGTTGTGGGTCAGTATCTGAGTTTGGCGGGAACCTATAGAAACTGTGCAGGCGGGGTTTCGCCCTGGGGTAGCTGGATTACCTGTGAGGAAGACGTTACCAAAGCAGATGGGAAGCAAATCCTAGAAGACCATGGTTATGTGTTTGAGGTGCCACGGTGTATTCGGCCTGCCCTCAAGCAGTCCGGGCAAGGCGTTTATTGGTCAAATGACACGCGCATTATTTCGTCGATAAGCGACACCGGCACGGCCGTTCCAACCGTGGCCGTCAGCAGCTTATCGTTACGGATTTAAGCCGTAGCATAAAACCGCGAATCATTGCTGCACTAGCTTGCTCCGGGCGCGCTAGCTTTGCAGTGCGTCACGGTAGCAAAAATGATCGGCCTATTTCCACTGCGAAGGCGGGCAGCCGAAATAGTTTTTGAAACTGCGGGAAAACACGCTGGAACTGGTAAAGCCCGTGGTAATCGCAACGTCTAATATCGAGAAGCCCTGTTTAAGCAGTTCGCCGGCGGCCTCGAGCCGCAGTTCGCGCATGAGTTTACCGGGGCTTGAGCCCGTGTGTTCAGTCAGCGCACGATGAAGCTGGCTTCGGCTTAAGTGTAAGTCTTGAGCCAGCTTCACCACGCTGTAATCCACATCGTGCAGGTGTTGCATGATCTGCTTGCGCACTCTTTCTACGATCGGGTGCGCGCGTCCGATGTTCGCGTCGGATGGGTCATCCAAGCCGTTGATCGCGTGCTTTTCCGATTCAAAAGCACGCCATTGCTTCAGCGCTCGAAGAATACGCTCGCGGTCGCCGAGCCTTGCGTGAATGCGTGCACGCAGTTGCTCGCGGTTAAACGGTTTGCTCAAGTAATCATCGGCACCGCTGATCAGCCCTTCGACTTCGCCCGAAGGCCCGAGCGCGGTCAGCATAAGCACCGGAATGGCCGCCGTATTAGCGTCCTCGCGCAGTTCGCGCACCAGCATAAAGCCATCCATCTCGGGCATCATCACGTCGGTCACGATCAGGTCCGGCTTTGCCGTTCGGGCCAGTTGAAGTCCGTCGTGCCCGTTGCCGGCTTCGAGCATTTCATAGCGGTCGTTCAGGCAATGGATCATGTATTCGCGCAGATTGAAATCATCTTCAACCACAAGTACGCGCGGCCGCACGTGGCTTAGACCAAGGCCGCCAATTTCAAATGATGGTCTGCTGGCTTGTTGCACCTCCGGCGCTGTCGGCTGTTTGCTGCTGAAGCCCGTTGTGCAATCGGTTTCAGCGATGCCCGGCGTTGGCTTGGGCTGCGGCAGTTCAATCACCATCGGACGATCGCCGCAAACGACGCGAGTTGCGGGAAGCTGCAGGACAAAGATCGCACCTGTAGCGCCGGGATTTTGCAGCTCGATATCGCCGCCGTGCAGGCGCGCTAATTGACGCGCCAGGCTCAGGCCAATGCCGGTGCCCTCGATCGCCTGTTGTCGACTGCGTCGGGTGCGATAGAAGCGCTCGAAGATGTGTTCGGCGTCTTCTTCGGGAACGCCGGGGCCCTGATCTTTGACCGTGATCATCAGGCTTTGATTTGAATGGTCGCTGAGGTCGACGATAATCTTGCTGCCGGGTGCGCTGAACTTGATCGCGTTGGACAGCAAATTGCCGATGATTTTTTCGAACGCATCCCGATCCAAATCCGCTCTGGCTTCGACCAGTTGCGAGCTAAGCACCAGATTCAAACCCCTGCGCGCGGCTAGCGCGGTCAATGGCACACAGCAGTGCGTAAGCAGCGAGAGCACATTTTCCGACACGCGATTCAAGCTGAACGTAGCGTCGTCGGTCTGGCGCAGATCGAGAATCTGATCGACCAGATGTTGCATGCGTCGCGTGCTGTGCGACATTCCATCCAGCGTCGCGACGCTAATCGATCGCCTGGCCTGTACCGCATCTTCGAGCGGACCGCTGATCAGAGTCAACGGCGTGCGCAGTTCATGACCGATGTTGGCGAACAGATCGGTGCGCAGCTTGGCCGAGCGGCGTACGCTTTCCAATGCCTGTTCGGTTTGCTGTTTGGCCTGCTGCAGTGCGGCGGTGCGTTCGTCAATGGTCTGCTCGAGCCTGACACGATGCCGCGCGCGCGACTGCTCCATGGCACGAACCAGCCAGGCGACTACGCCGATCAGCAAAGCGACCAACAATAGCCGAACCAGCAAGTGCTCGTACCAATAGCGCGGCACAACGAGTTGAAGCGTGGATGACTCGCCCCAGGGTCCGGCTCCGGCGCGCGCCTGCGTGACGATCTCGAGCTCACCCGGCGGCAGATTGATTGGTCCGACCAGCCTGGAGCGGCCCGCTTCAACCCAGCCTGAGTCAATTGTCGGAATGTTGAATCGAAACTGGACATTGGCCGGATCGTTGAAAGCTGCCGCTGTCAGAACGAGTTGAACACTGCGATCACCGCTGGGCAATTGCAGCGCAGCCTGCTGGATTGGATAACGGGCTGAACCAGTGATCACTTCATCGACGATACCGTGCACGGCCGGGAATTGAATCGCCGCTTCGTCGGAATCCGGCTCCATAACGATGAGCCCGCTCTGCCCCGGCCACCAGAGTCGGCCGTTACGGTCGCGTAAACCCGTTGGAAAGGCGCCACCGTTGAGTTCGCTGTTGCGCATGCCGTTGCTGGCATCGATGACACCGGTTTGGCCGATGCGCGGCTGGTCGCCGTTGAACACCTGCGCAAGCTCGCTTTGGTTGAGCCAGAAAATGCCGCGGTTGGTGCTGATCCAGAGCTTGTCGTTGCCGCCGGGCAGAATCTGGTGCAGGCTGTTGCTGAACAAACCTTCGGCTGTGCTTATACAGCGAATATCGACCTCGGCAATATCAACTCTGGCGCTAGGGTCATGCTGTAAACGCTCGAGTCGGCAGAGTCCGCGATTTTCGGTCGCTACCAGCAAGTGGCCATCGCGATCGAACCAAAGGTCGCGGATCAGGTTGCTGTTCAAACCGTCCCGCACCGTATATTGCTCGACTGCAGTACCTGCAATGCGTACGATGCCATCGCCGCCGGTGCCGAACCACAGTGCGCCGTCCGGCGCTTGTTCGACGGTTCGGATCGGTGTTTTGATCGGCCAGTCGTGCTGCATCAATGATGACTGAATCCATTGTTCGCCATGCTTCTGATACAGACCGCCGAACTCCGTGCCTAGCCAGCCGTTGCCGTTTTGATCGCGGTACAACAAGTACACCGAGCCTGGCGTGAAACCATCGCTGTCGTCGTCGGTTGGGATCAGCGGTTTGTCGATGCATACTGAGCCGACGACTTTGCACGGTTCTCCGCCCAGCCAGATCCCATCATCGAATTCGGCAATACTCCATACCCACAGTGAATCGTTCTGATAAACGGTAAACGGCGTCGGCGCATCGACGTCAGGGTCAATGCGCACCGCGCCCAATCCGAGAATACCAATCCAGATCGCGCCGTCGCTGGCCTGAAAGATGGGATACACATTTTCACCCGGCAAACCTTCCGGCACGCCGAGTGAACGTAATGAGGAGGAACGATGCAGCGCCAGCCCCTTGCCGTGCAGTGCCAGCCAGGTGTTGCCGGCACGATCGAGCAGGGCGGCGATAATGGCAGCATCAAATTGTTGGTGGCGATCGTTCTGTTGAACCAGACCGGCATCCAAATGGATTCCGGTTGTATGTTCAAAGGGCACCAGAAACTCAGTGTGCTGGCGCAAGGCCAACCCCTCGAACAGCGGTTCCGTATGCCAGCCGTGCTTGGGTGGCTGGATGGACTTTGCTTCTGAATCAAGGCGTTGCCACCAGACGGTATCTCCGGTATCGACCAGCAAACCGCCTTCGGGATGTTGCGCCAGCCGTGAAATGCCGCGCCCCGGCAGGCCCGGCTGTGCGACGGGCCGGCTGTTTGCCGTTAGCGGTAAATCCAGCCGATACAGTCCTGCTGCGGTGCCGATCCACAGCGTGTTATCGGTCTGCAGCAGCCGCGGCGTGCCTGCCGGTAGCGGCCAGCGTCGCCCGATTTGGGCATTGCTTTTCGCGCCGGTCGCGCTTGGTTCGTGTGCGAGTGAAATATCCAGCAGTACCTGATCGACCACTGCCCAGATCCGCTCAGGGCTGGACCACAGAACGTGTTCGCCGATGCCACGTACCTCGTCGGCCAAAATTCGCTGCGGCCCGTTTGCGTCGACCAGCGCCAGACCATCGCGTAACCCCAGCGCCAGCCGGCCCTGCTGATTTTGATCGCCGCTGATGACTTGAGCCTGTTCAAAACCCGGCCAGGTGGTCAGCGAACGGAAGCCCGTTCCGTCAAATCGCGCCAGATCCGACTGCTCGCTGCGCACCCATAAGTCCTGGTTAGCCATTTGGTACAGGTTAGTCAGCCGATCGGAGGCTAAACCGGGATAGGCGTGCGAATCGTACGTTTTGAACGATAAGCCATCGAAGCGCACCAGCCCGGCTCGGGTCGACAGCCACAGAAAGCCGGCCTCGTCCTGAGCCAGATCGGTCACGGCATTGATCGGCAGGCCATTTTCGACCGTCCATCGCACCAGTACATCGCCGGTCACGCTATGCATCAGCGGGTCCTGTGCCAGCGTTACCCCTGAAGTCAATAACAGCCAAGTCAGCAGCAGCCACGTCGAAATCAATCGATCTTGCAACTTTATGCCATGTTCATGCAACTTCATGCAATGCAGCTTACTGTAGGATCACTAAAATTTCGAGTCTGTCACATTAAACTTGCA